>JBPEWW010000400.1:0-2284 GCA_052032275.1 Alteromonas sp.
GCTACCAGATCCCGGAAAATCTGTGCTTCCTGACCACTGTCATCAATCATCACATATTCCGGATACCCCGGGTCCACCCGCACCGCAAACACGGCAGACTCATCAGATGTAAAGGCAGCCGTGGTGACATCTACGACCTCATCGGTATACACCTCACTGATATCACCAGTGTTGAGATTGAGCTCGTGCATACCAATTTTGTCACTGGTCAGGTCGCCCAGTAAGTATAAACGGGTGTTCGTACTGTCCAGGGCCAGCGGGGTGACATCATGACCCAGACTACTGACGTCAAGTTGCCGCCAGTCGCCGGTTTGCTCGTCCATAACATGGACTTCTTTCTGCGAATCGGCATTGATGCCGGTCACCACTTTGACATCCCCCTGATCACTGGCGATGAACTGCGCGTATGGCACGGGCGCCCCTTTAAGGCGGGGACCCAGCTGACCGGTGTAGATGTTGAGCTTATGCACTTTCGCCACGCTGGCCCCGTCTCTGGTGATGGGCGTGGATGAAATGAGGATATGCTCGTCATCCTCTTCCAGCAGGTTAATAACGTCGGCCCAGCTTTTGGTGCTGGTTTTTTGCTTTAGCCGGGTGCCGGTTTGCATGCCTGAGGCCCGGTAACCAAAAATGTATTCGCCGTTGCCGCCATCGTAATCCACGGCAAACAGCTCGCCCAGGTAAGTCCATTCTTCCTGCCAGGGCAGCCGCTCCACGATGTTGATCACCAGACGTTCATCATTGGCCCAGCGAAACTGACCCACATCGGAGCCATCAGGAAATTTAACCGCACCGATGGGCTGGAACTTGCTGGTATCCAGGATGGCGATGCTGCGTTTGCCATTGGTTTGCAGGCCCACCGCTAAATACTCACCGGTAGGGGAGATTCTGGCGCTCCAGTAAGTGGCGTCGGCAGCAAAGTCGGCAGGGGTTACCGCCTGAGACGACACGCTTGTGAGCGTAGTAGTCAGACCGATAACCAGTAAAAACAGAAGGTTGCGCATAGGGTGAGTCCTTTCACGTTGATAAGCCAACCAAACGCTCTGGTGGCCATTGAGTGTTTATTTAATCAGATAATTTAATCACTTGTACGGTTAAATGGCCAGGGTTAGGGTAGAATACATAGAGGAAGACACAATCAGGGTTCATTATGATTAACAGCATGACAGCGTTCGCCCGCGGCGAAATTAAACAACAATGGGGCACCGCAGTGTGGGAAATCCGCTCGGTTAACCAACGGTTTCTGGAAACTTTTTTCCGTTTGCCGGAGCAATTTCGTGCCCTGGAGCCTGTGCTACGTGAACGATTCCGAAAACGCCTGGCGCGGGGCAAAGTAGAATGTGCGCTGCGTTTTACCGCCAATGATGCTGCTGTCGGTAAGCTCAACCTGAATGAAGATCTCGCCAAACAGGTGTTGCATGCCGCGGACTGGGTGCAGGCCCATGGCCAGTCCACGGGTGTGAACCCCCTTGATGTCTTGCGCTGGCCGGGCGTGATTGCCTCAGAAGAGGCCGACATGGACGCCATTCAGGCGCAATTACTGGAGGCTTTTGACAACACGCTGAACGATTTTGAGGAAGCCCGGGGGACCGAGGGTGCCACGCTAAAATCATTGATTGAACAGCGCCTGGACGGCATTGAGCAGGAAGTGGTAAAAGTCAGCGAACATATGCCCGAAGTGCTGACCTGGCAGCGGGAGCGCATTCAAACCCGTTTTGAGGAAGCCCGGGTGGAGCTGGAACCAGGCCGGCTGGAACAGGAAATGATTCTATTGGCGCAAAAGGTGGACGTGGCCGAGGAACTGGACCGGCTGAACTCCCATATTAAAGAAACCCGCAACATCCTGAACAAAGGTGGGGCCGTGGGCCGCCGTCTGGATTTCATGATGCAGGAATTTAACCGTGAGTCGAACACCCTGGGGTCAAAATCCATCAACAGCGACATTACGCAGTCTGCCGTCGAGCTAAAGGTGCTGGTTGAGCAGATGCGCGAGCAAATTCAGAATATAGAATAAGACGCAGTAGTACTGCTAAACCTTACCCCGCCGCTCACAGCTGACTGTCAGCGGCTTTTTTTACATAATTTACGGAGGTCGTCATGCGCGCAGTCCTTTTATTACTGACCGGGCTACTGGCGTGCCCTGGACTGGCCAACACTGATCAGCAGCGTATTCACCGTGTGCTGGATGATTTGCATCGCTTTGCGGCCAGCGCGAATGGTGAAGCCTATTTTGCGCTATACGCACCCACGGCCGTATTTATTGGCACCGATGCCACAGAAATCT
>JBPEWW010000401.1:0-8583 GCA_052032275.1 Alteromonas sp.
ACCCAGATGCGCAGAAACCGGGTACATTCTTTTATCCAGATGGTCGTCAGTGCCACCCAGTTCTGGGCGAACCAGCCTTTCCTTTCAAGCTGTGGGGCCGGTTGTGAGTCAGTTTTTGGTTGGGCCATGTTACGCCTCCTTCAATGCAGCTTCGGCGTCTTCGACAAGTCGCACAAATAATTCTTCCAGGCGGTTCGCCTTATTACGCATGCTCAGTACCTGAATGCCCTGCTCGGTAAGCTGGGTAAATACCGGGTTGAGCCCTTCAGACTTTTCCACATCCACTTCCAGGGTATGCGCATCGACCAGCCGGTAATCAAAGCCGTTCAGGGTGGGCTGCGACTGGGTTTCACTGATGTCTAAGATAAAGGTTTCGATATTCAGCTTGGCAAGCAGCGACTTCATGCTGGTATTTTCGACAATTTGCCCTTTATTAATGATGGCAATATTGCGGCACAGCATCTCCGCCTCTTCCAGATAGTGGGTGGTCAGAATAATGGTGATACCCTGACGGTTAATTTCCTTCAGAAACTGCCACATGGAACGGCGGATCTCGATGTCCACACCGGCGGTGGGCTCATCCAGGATCAATAGCCGGGGCTCGTGCATCAGGGCCCGCGCAATCATCAGACGACGCTTCATACCGCCGGACAGTTCCCGGGCGCGGGCATCGCGCTTTTCCCACAAATCCAGCTGGGCAAGATACTTTTTCGCCCGCTCTTTAGCCACATCGCGGGGTACGCCGTAATATCCGGCCTGATTCAGCACAATCTGCAACACGGTTTCAAACTGATTAAAGTTAAATTCCTGGGGCACCAGGCCAATACAGGCTTTGGCCGCTTCTTTTTCGGTATGTAAGTCGTAACCAAATACTTTGGCCTGTCCTGCAGACGGGTTCACCAGTGAACTGATGATGCCAATAGTGGTGGACTTCCCTGCGCCATTCGGTCCGAGCAGCGCAAAAAAGTCACCTTCTGCCACTGTGAGGTCGACTCCTTTCAGCGCGCGCACGCCCCCTTTGTAGGTTTTGGCTAACCCGGAAATATCTAATGCTTTCATTTACAAACCTGTAGATGTGTTACTGCATGTGCTAATGCGTACGTACCGGCTGCGGTAATGTTTAGTTTCGCAGCGCCATACAGCCAGACTGAAAATTTGTCGTGTGTAAGTGTGACCGAACTGACGGTTTTCAACCCCCTGCCCGGCTGACAGACATTCTCCGGCCAGGGGATGTTATCCCTGGCAGGACTGGGCTACACTCATTTTACCGTCACCAGGCGTAGTCTGTTTATACAGGCCTGACCAGATAACAATAACCGATTCCCACGACAGCGAGGACATTATGGCACATTTATCTCCCCTTCCGGCAGACACGACCGACGAACTGGCAGAGGATTTCGCCGTGTTTATCGATATTCTTGGCTTTGTGCCTAACAGCCTGCTCACCATGCAGCGCAGACCCGAGATGGTGAAAGGCTTTGCTGCGCTCACGCGCGGCGTCATGGCACCGGACAGCACCGTGGATCTGGGGTTTAAGCGGCTGCTGGCGCACTTTGCCAGTCGGGCGGCCGGCTGCCAGTACTGTGAAGCCCATTCGCTGATTGCCGCGGGTCTGCATGGTGTGAGCGATGAAAAGGTGGCAGCGGTGTGGGAATACCAGACCCACCCGGCCTACACGGATGCAGAGCGGGTAGCCCTGGACTTCGCGCTGGCAGCGGGCAGTGTGCCGAACCAGGTCGACGAAGCACTGATGAACAGAATGAAGGCACACTGGGATGAAGGCCAGATTGTGGAAATTCTCGGTGCGGTAAGCCTGTATGGCTTTCTTAATCGCTGGAATGACTCACTGGCCACCGAGCTGGAGTCCACCCCCGCCGAGCTCGGCCGACGCGTGCTGAGCAAGGGAGGATGGACAGGGGGTAAGCATGTGTCGGTGGATTAACGCTGGGCGGTAAGAGTCGCGCCCTGTTCGGCGATGTGGAGCACCACCCGCCGATCAAAAAACGTCTCCTCATAGGATTCAGCCCGGCTGTCCTGCTCACCCACCGCGACCGTGACAATCTGGGCGGCGGCCACATCCCGGGTGGTGAGGTATTTTTTCACACTCAGTGCGCGCTGCATGGACAGCGCCTGGTTAAATGCCGCGTCACCCCGGTTATCAGCATGGCCGGTGAGCCGAATTGTCAGGCTGGGGTGCTGTGTAAGGGCCTGGGCAATACGGTCAAGCTGGCCGCTGAATTCAGGCTCAATTGCCACCGAGCCGGTTTTAAACTGCACACTGCTCTCCAGCGCCAGCACTTTATATTCGGGTTCAGCCTGGTAATTTACCCGGGTCAGGCGGGCTTGCTGCTGCATACCGGCCAGTTCATCATGCATGGCAAATAACGCCTGCTGGGTGTCGTCCAGGGCTGCCCGGGAAGCGGCCAGCTCAGCGCGCTGCACCTGATCGTTACCCAGCATAGCACCAAATACCGCCGCGACGACCGCCCCGGCCGGGCCGGCCACAATGGCCCCGACCACTGCACCGGCGCCCAGTCCAACCGCCACTTCTTTGTCGCCGCGGCTGGCTTCCTGCGCCGCAGTAGCGGGCAGGGCCAATGCCGCCGAGAGCAGACCGGCAGTGAGTAACGAGTGTGAATACTTTAATTGCAACATGTTAACGCTCCTGAGAAAAAGGCACTGCACACCCGTCAGTCGTGTGTGCAGTGCAACGGGTCAATAGGATGTATTACACCGGGCAATTGCGGCGTATTGATGGGAGGGAAAAGGCAATCTCATGAATAAACCGGGCTATTTGTGACAGATTCGGGCGCCTTCGTGCACGGCTTAGCGCCTGAAACCGGCTTCAGCGGCCCACGGTCTGCCGCTAATACCACCTCGTTAACGGGCCGCCCCCGGCAATTGTGGCAGAATAGTGGCACCATTCTGGATTTTCTGCCGAACTCAGGCGGGCGAAGTGACTCTTAGGGTATAGTGTCGGCATAACAAGACGTGAAGGAAGTAGCATGCCAAGAACCATCGCTCTGGTCGAAGACGATTCGGCCATTCGGGAGAATTATGTGGCCGCTCTGAAAAATCAGGGGTACCAGGTAGACGCTTTTGCTGACCGGCCCAGTGCATCGGCGGCGTTTGCGCAGACATTACCGGATCTGGCGATTATCGACATTGGGTTGCATGAAGAAATGGAAGGCGGGTTTGTGCTCTGTCAGCAGTTACGCCAGCTCTCCCAGTCGCTGCCCATTATCTTCTTTACCGCCCGGGACAACGACGTGGATACCATCAGCGGCCTGCGCATGGGGGCAGATGATTACCTGACCAAAGACATCAGCATGGCACATTTACTGGCCCGCATCGCAGCGCTGTTCCGTCGCACCGACCTGTTGGCCGCACCGAAACAGCACAGCGAACAGGTTCGGGTCGGCCACTTGCAGGTCGATGTCAGCCGCATGACCGTGAGCTGGAAAGATCAGCCCGTGGCGTTAACGGTCACCGAATTCTGGATGCTGCACGCGTTAATTAAACATCCTGGTCACGTCAAAAGCCGTCAGCAACTGATGGATGAGTCGCGTATGGTGGTCGATGACACCACCATCACGTCACACATCAAGCGTATGCGCAAAAAGTTTCTGCAACTGGATGCCACCTTTGATCATATTGATACCGTGTACGGTATGGGCTACCGCTGGCAAAACCATTAAGGATGCACGTGCAGTTTTCTATTCGGTTACAGCTGCTGTTACTGTCGCTGTTTTTGTTCGCCATCCCCTGGCTGGGGTATAAGTATGTGTGGGAGCTGGAGCAGTACCTGAGAACCGGGCAGGAACAAACCATGGTGGGTACCGCCCGCGCAGTTGCCACGGCCTTGCACGAGCGCCCCGCCCTGTTCGACAGCCAGTCCTCCTATTTACAGACCGTCAGGCCAGGCACCGACCTTTATGCTGCGCCCATAGATGCCCCCGTCCGGCTGGATGGCGAGCTTACCGACTGGCAGCAATTTACGCCGTTGGCGCAGCAGTATGGCGCGGATCAGGTCGTGAACTGGTTTCAGTCTACCTTCCCGCGTCCTGAGATCAGCCTGTCCTTTCAGCACATGGTCGGGCGCTATGGGCAATATCTGTATGCCATGTTCGCAGTCACTGACAATCAGCTTGTGTGGCGTGGGAAAAACAGCCTGAGCATCGACCGAAGTGACCACTTACTAATTGGCCTGACTACAGAAAACGGAAAGTTACAGCGGTTTATCATCGCGCCATTTGAATCAGGCTGGGTCAATGCCTACCGCCTGGATGAGGACCTGAGCCGCTACCGGGCCGCCGACAACGAGCTGCGTATTCAGGGGCGGTGGGTGCGCACCCCAAACGGCTACAATATTGAGCTGCGCTTTCCGCTGGAGATGACCTCGGGTGCCCTGGCGTTTGCGGTGGTGGACGTAGACGATGCCGACACCCGTACCAAGCAGTATGCGGTGGGGACCGCCAACCCCAACACCTCCGATGGACTGGGAACGGTGGTGACCCCGTCCCCCGAGATTGAGCGCATACTGGCCGGTCTCAAATATGCCGACTCCCGGGTCTGGGTGGTGGATAAACATAAGCGGGTACTGGCCCGCGCCGGGGATTTGCAATCCTCGGCAGGCTTTCGCACCCGTCAGCGCCCCGCCAGTGACCATGCCTGGTGGCGCTGGATAGAGCAAAACTGGTTACTGCCCCTGTACTATCATATTCTGACTAAGCCACCGGCAGAATTTGTAGATGACATGGCGGATGCCTACGCACTGGCAGGCAAGGATATCACGGCGGCATTAAACGGCGAGCCCGACTCTCTGTGGCGCCTGACGCCCGATAACAAAGCCGTGGTGCTGTCCGCCGCCTACCCCATCTACATCGATGACACTGTCATGGGCGCGGTGGTGGTGGAGCAGACCACCCATGGGATCCGGACCCTCAGAAACCGGGCACTGGAAGAATTATTTCACGTCATTCTGGCGGTCATGCTGCTGGGTACCGCCGGCCTGTTGCTGTTCGCGAACCGGATTTCCTCACGCATTCGCAAACTCCGGGACGACACCGAAGCGGTTATTGATGATAACGGTAAAATTGTCGGCACGCTGGCGCCAGCCAGACAGCGGGACGAAATTGGCGACCTGTCGCGGGCGTTTGCTGATGTGCTGTCCCGGCTGCAGCAATACAATTCTTACCTGGAGAACATGGCCTCGCGCCTCTCCCATGAACTGCGCACGCCGATTGCGGTGGTCAAATCCTCACTGGATACCCTGGCGCAGGTGGATGATCGTCAGGAACAGGCCGTCTTTGTACAGCGGGCGCAAACCGGTATCAGCCGGTTAAGTACCATTTTAAACAGTATGAGTGAGGCGACCCGGCTGGAGCATGCCATTGCGCAGGAAGACATTGAAACCTTCGACGTCACCCGGGTGTTGTCAGGCTGTGTGGCCGGTTATCAACACGCCTATGCAGACAGACAGTTTCAGCTCAAAGGGGCCGACGCACCGATACGGATCACGGGTTCGCCGGAACTGTTTGCGCAGATGCTGGATAAAATTGTCGCCAACGCCACGGAGTTCAGCGACCCCCGCGACACCATTGTGCTGAACGCCTGGCGGGATGGCAAATCGGCGCACTTCAGCGTAACCAACCCCGGCCCTACCCTGCCGGACGGCATGAAAAACCAGCTGTTACAGTCGATGGTTTCGGTGCGGCCAGAAGGCTCCCGCCAGCAGGCCTCTGCGCATCCTCATCTGGGGCTGGGCCTGTACATTGCCAATATGATCGCCCAGTTTCACAAAGGCAGCCTGACACTGAATAATTTGCCGGATAACACCGGGGTGTGCGTGGTCATTACCCTGCCGTTGGCATCCCCGTAGCGAGGCGCCCGCACCACAGCCCAGTCCGGCTGAGCATGGGAAAAATTAAGGAAGGGGAACACCTATGGCGGGCAACGGGTGGGCCGTTTCACGGCATCCCGCTTTAGATATGCCCCGGCTGCACTGCCCCGGTCAGCCGCCCTTAAGCGCATCATCGGGGGCATTTTTCACCATCATGCGCTCGCGACGGCGATTCATCATTTTCGCCAGCCGGCGCATACTGACGGTGGTATCTTTTTCGTCGACAATATCCACGCCAAGCAGCCTTTCCAGCAAATCTTCCAGCGTGATCACGCCTTCCAGTCCGCCATACTCGTCGACCACCAGCAGCATATGCACCTGCTTATTCAGGAAGTGCTCAAAGGTGCCTGACAATGGCATGCTGCCCAGAATAGTGACCATGTCTTTGGCATACTCACTCAGGGGTTTGTCCGTATTGCCCCGCGCCTGGGCCACCAGTAAGTCGGAACGCATCACATAGCCGGTGATTTCTTCAGAATCGTTGTCGGCATAAACCGGTATACGGGAATATTCAATGTGCGCGTGTTTATGAAAAAACGCTTCTACCGACATCGTTTCAGGGACCGAAAACATGGCAGTACGGTGAGTGATGGCGTCTTTTACTTTAAACTCATGCAGGGTCAGTAAGCTTTGCAGAAACGCCGCCTCATGGTTAGCAAGCTGGCCTTCCTGACTGGACAGCTCGGCCATGGCCTGCAGCTCATTGCGACTCAGCCCGCGCAGCGGACTGTCTTCCTTAAAGCCCCGGGTAAGCAGTTCGGACATCACTACAAACGGCTTTAGCACTATGGTCAGGTACTTGAGGAAATAGGCAGTAACCGGAGCCAGTGCGCGCCAGTAAGTGGCGCCCAACGTTTTCGGAATGATTTCCGAGAACACCAGGATCAGCAGCGTCAGCACCGCAGAAATCACCCCCAGGTAGGCATCACCAAAGACCGCAGCGGCCTGGGCACCGGCACCCGCAGCGCCCATGGTGTGCGCAATGGTATTCAGGGTAAGAATGGCAGACAGCGGGCTGTTGATATTGTCGGTGAGGCGGCGCAGTAATGCGCCACTGGGGCGCTGCTCTTTTTCCAGCACCGAAATGTAGGCTGACGACACACTGAGAATGACCGCCTCGGCAATAGAGCACAGAAATGAAAAGCCCAGTGCGATAAACACGTACACAAACAATAAAAACATGGATCCCTTTTCGCTGTCAGCGATAACTGAGTGAATGTCTATTATGGGGGACTGAGCGGGATGTACAAGTCCAGTCACCCGAAAAGCCCGGATTCCGGTTGCGACGACAGCACCAAAGTACTATGGAGAGAAGGGCCGATAGCACCTAGCCTTATTTACAACTTATTTACATACAAAGGTTTTCTATGCGCGCACTTATCCGCTTGTCTGTACTCACGCTGTTACTAGCTGCTACCAGTCAGGTGTACGCGGCATGCCGCGACCCTGTGGTACTGGTGCATGGCAACACCGCCAGCCCGGCAAGCTGGGATAACACGGTGGCGGCATTACGGGCCGCGGGCTATCAAAGCAGTGAGATTTACCTGCCCGACTGGGGTTCGAAAACATGTGCTGCCTGTAACAACCATTATGGTAGCGAAGAAACGCCGGTGCGTGAGGCCATCAGCAATGCCATCAATGCCTCCTGCAGTGGCCGGATTGATGTCATTGGTCACTCCATGGGGGTCACCCTGGCCGCGCAACAAATTGATAAGCTTGCGGTAGCCAGTTATATCGATGCCTTCATTGGCGTGGCCGGAGCCGCCCGCGGTCTGTGGAGTTGTGGTGTGTACCCGTATAATGTCTGGAGCAGTACCTGTGGCTATTACGGATTATCAGTACAGAGTCCGTTTTTAGACAGTTTATATGGCGCAGCACTGGGCAGCCGGGTGTACTCCATTAAAAGCTATATGGACCAGGTTGTCTGCAGTACCGGGACCTGCACGGTGGGCGGCGTACACAGCAGCCGGCTGTGGTACGAGGACGCCACCTTCACCTACGCCCTCGGTCACTTCGGCCTGCAAACCGATACCAGTAGCAAACAGGTACAGCTGCTGGATTAAACCCAGCAACCAGGCAGGTATGCTCAGCAGACGCTGCTTACGAGCAGCAGTCCTGCTGACTCGCCGTAGCCCGGCGACGCAGCCGGTGCCACAGGGTGCGCACCATAAGTGCCATCAGTATCACCGCACTGAGCGCATACAGCGCTTGCCAGCTTGCTGAATGGAGATGCTCAGCGGCCGAGCCCGTAATGTATCGCTGCCATTGCAGGGTCTCCACCAGCCAGTTCAGGGCGTAGCCACTCACCATGCTCATGCTTACCACCGCAAATAAGTACAGGCCCAGGGTACGTTTACCCATTTCCTGATAAATCATGCCCATGGTGGAAATATTTGTGGCTGGCCCTGCCATCAGAAAAACCAGGATTGCTCCCGGTGACAAGCCTGCAGCCAGAAAGCCTACCGCCAGAGGTGTGGACGCCGTGGCACAGATATACATGGGGATCCCGACCAGGGCCATCACAAGCATGGCTATGAAACCATCGCCCCACTGCGTGAGGAAATCAGCGGGTACCCAGGTCTTTATCGCGGCTGCCATCGCAAGACCTGCCAGTAACCATATGATGATATCGTCCAGCAAATTACCGGTGGCATAGTTAAGGATATCAGCTAGCTTGCGCT
>JBPEWW010000402.1:0-1852 GCA_052032275.1 Alteromonas sp.
GGCGGTAATGCCGCCGGTTTTTACGATAAACAGGTGCGATAGCGCCGGTTGATTAAACTTTTTACTCTTAAGGCTTTTGACTAAACTATTTTCTGCGCGCTGGCTTATAAGCAGGTGAACCGCAAGAAAAGGAGTCATCATGTTAGGTAAATCTTATCTCGTTGTGGCCAATCAAAACCAGGCGAAAATCTTGCTTGAGAAGGACGGAGCATCTTCCCTTGAGCTGGTAACCACCCTGAGCAACGATGATGGTCGTGCGTCTGACAGCGATCTTGTCACTGACCGTCCGGGCGCGACCCATTCGCCCAGTGGAGCTGTTCAGGGGGTCGACTCCATGAGCCGCAAAGACGCTGCCGAAACCGAGGCGGAACGATTCGCCCACACGGTTGCGGAATGGCTGGACGACCGCCGCTGCAGCGAAAAAGTTAATCATATTGATATTATTGCCGAGCCGGGTTTTCTGGGAAAGCTGCGCAATAACTTTAACAAGCAACTGGAAAAACTGGTGGGTTACACAGTGAACAAGGATGTAGTCAAAGCCGACGAAGCTCGCTGGCTAGAAGACATCAGAAGTGCCGGCCGCGGCTCGAAAGTCGTCTAGCTGATGGCATCGCTGGCGGCCACGCCGCCGGCGATGCAACCGGACTCACTGTTCGTCGCCCGGTTGCACGACCTGCTTCAAAAACGCCTGTAACTGCCTGAGCATGGTTGAGTAATACGGGTTATAGGTCAGCCGGGCGAACACCTTGCCCTTTTCGGTATAGCCCCATGGTCCGTACCACACAACCTCCCCCCGCTCGCAGGCTGCGGCCTTGCTGTCTGACTGGCCGTTATCACAGATGCGCAGACTCCCCTTAGTGCCATACAGCACATTGCCCGGCTCAAACAGCACCGCCATATGCGAGGCCGCGCCAATGCGTTGCTGTGGCAGTTGCATGGTATAGCCGGTCACGCCGGAGTACTCAGGCGGTTGCTCGCCCAGCCACATCATCTGCTTCGGTTGCGCCGTAAAGCGGGTATGAAACGTCTCGGCCACGCGCTCAACGTTAACCACGCTGTCCTTTTCTGCCACCACCATGAATACCGGTATGCTAAGGCGCGCGTCCTCCAGCGTGTCGCTCAGCGCCGTGACACTCTGCTGATAGGCAGCAAACCCCTGCATGGCAATGGAGTTGTAGCGGGTGGGATTGTCCTCATCTTCCAGGTTCGGCCATGGGTACAGCGCGGTGGCATAGGGTGCCAGCCGGGTGACAAAAAAATCTGGCTGGAAAGCCGGCGAAAATAATACCAGCCCGGCAATATCATCACGGTTAGCCGCGGTCAGGGTCACCAGATTGGCACCGGTGGAAAAACCGCCCAGCACCAGCGTATCGACATCGCGGGCAAATTGCGTCACATGGTAGTCAGTGACCGCCTGCCAGAGTGGGTAATCCGCCTGCAGCATATCGCCCGGCTTTGAGCCGTGCCCGGGGAGCAAAATGGCGCGCACCTGATACCCGGCCTGGCAAAAATCCCGTGCCACATCGTGGAAAAAGTACGGGGAGTCACCTAACCCATGGACCAGCAGGATGCCGGTGGTGTATTGCTCCCCACAACTAAATGGCGAGTTAATTGTCACCTCCCAGTCGGCATTCCGGGTCACAGGGAGTCGGTGTTGTTGCAGCCACTCAGCCGTTGCCTGTCGATAATCGGCAAATTTGGCAAATTCAAAAGGCGGCAGGCTGGCCGAGGGCGAGTAACGTGGCGACTGAACCTGCTGGCAGGCTGAGAGCAGGTATACCATTAGGGCAATGCAGAGGTTTTTCATATCACTCCGGTGATGTATTTCCGGCAAGCCAGTCACGCTGCCGCC
>JBPEWW010000403.1:0-1600 GCA_052032275.1 Alteromonas sp.
GCCGAAAAACTTGACTGTGTTGCCGCTCCGCTGACCATTGCCAGTGAAGAAAAGGCCACTCAGCTGCTTGGGTGTCATTCAATTAATGCCAACCCGCTGGCGTGTAAACTTCCGGTCGTGGCAGATCACAGTGCGGCAGCGCTGGCTGACTTTATCTGTGGCGCCGGCACCACGGACAGCTTTTACGTTAACGCAAACTGGTCAACGCAACCTGCTACCGCCGATCTGCGAAACGTGGAAGCTGGCGATGCCTCACCTGACGGAGAAGGCGCCCTGGAAATTAAGCGCGGCATTGAAGTCGGTCATATTTTCCAGCTCGGCGACAAGTACTCGCAGGCTATGAACTGCGGGGTGCTCAGTGAAACAGGCAAGCATCAGACGCTCACCATGGGCTGTTATGGTATTGGCGTCTCTCGGATTGTGGCGGCCGCAATTGAACAAAACCATGATAAATTTGGCATCATCTGGCCTGATCCTATCGCTCCTTTCAAGGTAGCCCTGATCCCGATGAACATGCATAAATCGCAACGCATTAAAGACACTGCAGAGCGCATTTATCAGCAGCTGACGGACTTAGGTGTCGAAGTGCTGTTTGATGATCGCAAAGAGCGGCCCGGAGTCATGTTCAATGACATGGAGCTGGTTGGGGTGCCCCACAGTATTGTGATTGGCGAGAGAAACCTGGACAACCAACAGGTTGAGTATAAGAATCGACGTAGCGGTGAAAAACAATTACTCGATGTTGATGCAGTAAGTGAGTTTGTGCGCGCCTTATAGCGACCCACTCCTGTCCGCCAACAGGAAGTAACGGAGGAGACATGCAGGTAACTTTTTATGGTGTCAGAGGCTCTATCCCGAGCCCCGGCGCCGAATTTGTCCGCTACGGCGGTAACACTGCGTGTGTCCACGTTACCTTAAGTGACGGCACCGACATCATACTGGATGCCGGTACCGGGATCCGTGCGCTGGGCAATCAGCTGGTTAACAAAACCAGCCCGATTCACCTGCTGCTCACACATAATCACTGGGATCACATTCAGGGCTTTCCGTTTTTTGCGCCCATTTATCAACCTCAGCGGGAAATCAATATTTATCCGGGCCAGACCGACCCGGCTGAACACGACCAGATCTTGCGCCAGATGCAGGGCACGGTATTTCCGGTGCCTGCCTCAGCCCTCACCTCGTCGATAAATTTGTGCGTGCAGGCCAAAGATGTTCACAGCTGGACCATCGGCAGTGCCAGCATCCACCGCCTGCGCCTTAACCATCCGGGCAAGGGTAGCGCGTACCTGATTACCGATAACGGCAGTAAACTGGCTTACATTACCGACAACGAACTGTATCCCCCATACAAAAAAGACACGGACTTTCTTAGCTTTGTCCGCTTTGCTCAGGATGCCGATCTGGTGATCCACGATGCTCAGTACATGCGCTCAGATATGCCGGCCAAATCAGGCTGGGGGCACAGCATCGCCGAGGAAGCCGCGAAGCTGGGCATGGCCTGTAATGCCAGGCGTCTGGCGCTGTACAGTCACGATCCGGAGCGCACTGACGATGACATTGACGCGATGGTGGATTACTGCTGCCAGTACCTGAGTGC
>JBPEWW010000404.1:0-2909 GCA_052032275.1 Alteromonas sp.
GCTTTTTCGGCGGTGCGACCAAGGGGAAGGATACGTTGTTTACTGCCCTTACCCGTGATGCGCAATGTGCCATCGGCCTGCCGGTCACTCAAATTCAGTGAGGTCAGCTCGCTGAGTCGCAGTCCGCAGCCGTACAGCAGCTCAAACATGGCCTGGTCGCGCAGGCGTAAGCCTTCGTCGTCTTCCTCACTGGTATCGGCCAGCAGCTGCTGCATATCATCCACGCTTAGCTGGCGGGGCAGTGGACGCCCCTGTTTGGGTGCCTGAATACCCTCGACAGGGTTTGTAAACAGCTGCTCGTGATTAATTAAATACTGACAAAATGTGCGCAGGGCTGATAACCGCAATGCG
Organism: Alteromonas sp.; assembly: GCA_052032275.1. Classification (GTDB taxonomy): domain Bacteria; phylum Pseudomonadota; class Gammaproteobacteria; order Enterobacterales; family Alteromonadaceae; genus Alteromonas. The sequence goes on from JBPEWW010000404.1 coordinate 352, forward strand.
ATACTGCGGGCACTGAGATCCTGGCGTTTGGCGGTGGTGAGCACCCGTTTCACATCCGACGGGGTTAACCCCGACCAGTCATCCAGCGCCAGCAGGGACGCGATTTCAGTGAGCTGGCGACGGTAATTGCTTAGCGTGTGCGGCGATAACCCCCGCTCTACCTCCAGGTGCAGCAGAAATTTGTCCAGCCAGTGCTGGCATTGCTCTGAAAGTGGGTGAGCAGCGCTGCCGGCCACGTGCCTCAGTACTCAAGCAGGTCGGGCAGGATGATATTGAGCACTTGCTGGAGCTGCTTTAACAGCAGGGTATCCATATCGGGCGTAAAATGGGTGGCATCGGCACTGCCCACGGCCAGGATCCCAAGGTCGCGCTTCTCGCCGAGCAGAATTAACGCGGCGGATTCTGCAGGGTCGCTGCCGAACAGCAGCTGGCGTTCGTGCTGAGAAAGGCGGCCGAAAAAGAACGAGTCATGCTTAAAGCGTTTTTCGGCAAACAACCGCCGTTGCAACTCCGGGATGGCGTGGGGACCACGGAAGTTCTTTATGACCACCGATGCCAGTTGAAGCCGCTCCTGTAACACCTCTTCCAGTTTCAGCTGGATATCGTGCAGGGTTTTGCAGTGCAGCAACTGCACATTCAGGTCGGTGTATACACGGTAAATTTTTTCATTCTGTTTAGCGATGCCAATCAGCTGATTAAGCTTGTAGTTTAACTGGCGCACTTTCTTGCGCAGCTGTTCGCTTTGCAGTTCCACCAGCGACACGCTGCCCTTATGGCCATGGGGGATGGTCAGGCGCTCCGCCAGCTCCGGGTACTGGTTGAAAAAATCAGGGTGCGACATCAGATAGGCGCGAACGTCTTCAGCGGAAACTGCCCCGGTGTCCTCGTAGGGCTCCAGCGGCACCATGGCTTCTGTGTGACCTGATATTTCACTCATAAGGTAATCTGTCCATCATAGATATGTTCAGCCGGACCGGTCATTTTCAGCGGGGCATCGCCACCGGGCCAGCGCACCCGTAAATTGCCGCCGGGTAAGTCCACCCGCACGTCCTTGCCTAATTTACCCTGTATCTGACCTATTGCAACAGCCGCACAGGCGCCGCTGCCGCAGGCCAGCGTTTCACCGGCACCCCGTTCAAATACCCGTAATTTAATGTGCGAGTCTGATAATACCTGCATAAAGCCCACATTAACACCTTCGGGGAAGCGCTCGTGACGCTCCAGCTGCGGGCCTACCGTCAGGACCGGGGCCGTCGTCACGTCGTCCACTTCCATGACGCAATGGGGGTTGCCCAGCGACACCGCGCCGCAAAACAGTGTCTGGTCGCCGTCGCGGATGATGTAGAAGTTTTCCTGTTTGTTGGCCTTTAACGGCACCTTGGCCGGCTCAAACTCGGGCTTGCCCATATTGACGGTGACCTGGCCGTCCTTTTCCAGATACAGCACCATCTTGCCCGCTTTGGTGCTGACTACGATTTTATTGCGGTTGATCAGGCCTTTTTGCTTTACGAACCGCGCGAAGCATCGCGCGCCATTGCCACACTGGGCCACTTCCGAGCCGTCGGCATTGAAAATGCGGTAGTGGAAGTCCTGTTCGGGGTCGTAGGGCGGCTCCACCATCAGCAACTGGTCGAAGCCAATCCCAAAGTTCCGGTCTGCCAGCTGCTGAATTTTCTCTTTCGAGAAAAAAGCGTTCTGGGTCACGTTGTCTACAACCATGAAATCGTTGCCCAGACCGTGCATCTTGGAGAACTGAATTTGCATTAAGCGCGCAACTTTCTTATAAATGTTAGCCCTAGTTTACGTAAGTTTGTGCTCACCTTTCCAGAGATCTTTAAGAATTTCTCGCTCCCGCACCACCGTCGCCTGGTCGCCGTCCACCATAATTTCTGCAGGGCGGCAGCGGCTGTTGTAATTGGACGCCATCACAAACCCGTAAGCACCGGCACTGCGCACCGCTAACAGGTCGCCGGCCGCCAGTGCCAGATGGCGATCCTTACCCAGAAAATCACCGGTTTCACAGACCGGGCCCACAATGTCATAACACTGCGGGGCAGCATCGCTGTGCTGGTCGACACGGATGATGTTTTGCCAGGCGGAATACAGGGCCGGGCGCAACATGTCGTTCATGGCTGCATCCACAATGGCAAAGTGTTTGTCTTCACCTTCCTTAATGAATTCGACTTCGGTCACCAGAATACCGGCATTCGCGGCAATCGCCCTGCCCGGTTCCAGGATCAGCGTAAGGTTGTCCCGGCCCGTCATTTTTTCGGCCATGGCGGCCGCGTACTCACGGGGGTGGGGCGGGGTTTCATTGTTATAGGTCACACCCAGGCCACCGCCCACATCCAGGTGGGAAATGGTAATGCCTTTCTCAGCCAGCTCATCAATTAACACCAGCAGCCGTTCCAGCGCATCCACAAACGGGTCGATGTCGGTAAGCTGCGAACCAATGTGACAGTCCATACCGACCACGTTAAGGTGCTCCAGACTGGCAGCCAGCTCGTAGGTGGCCACAGCCCGTTCCCGTGGAATGCCAAATTTATTGGCTTTCAGGC
>JBPEWW010000405.1:0-3442 GCA_052032275.1 Alteromonas sp.
AGTTCGGCCAGTCCCATGGTCAGCGCCAGACCGGGCACAAACACAATCACGGAGGAGAGTACTATCAGCGGAATATTGATGCCGGGATCAAGGTAGCGGCCAATGGCACAGGCCAGTAAGCCGGCCACAAAGGCCGTGACCGGCTCCAGCATCAGGTTAACGCGCTTGGATCGCATGGCCCACAGTGTCCACAGGTAAGCGACCAGGCCCAGTAATCCGGACCAGAAGATTTCCGGCCACGACGCACCCATCAGCATGGCAAAGGCGCCGGTAGACAGGCCAAAGGCAGCCCCGGTGATCAGCTTGCCATACGGGCTGGGCATGGCGTCAATTTCGGTCAGGCGGCGGTCAGCCTCCTGCAGGGTCAGCTTGCCGGCCAGCAGCGAGCTGGCCAGTTCGTCGGTCAGCGACAGCGCATTCATATCCAGTTCGCCAGGCATCAGCCGCGCGGCATGGTTATATTCGTCTTCGTGCTTGTCACTCCAGATAACCAGGGTGAGCGAGGTCGGGGTAGAAATGAACGAGGCATGCACGCCCAGATAGGCGGCCACTTCGTTAAGGTAAGCTTCCAGCCGGAAGGACGGCGTCCCGTACTTGTGCAGCATCTTGCCAAGCTTCACAATAAACTTTCGGATCTGGATAAATTCAGCGGTATCCACAGGCTTCTCATCAAACGGTGATAACCAGCAGGGTGCTGGCCAATTATTGCGCGGATTCTAGTGCGAAGCTGACGAATTACAATGGCTTTTTTAAGATTTTTTTCACCGCCCCCGCGTGCCCGGCGCTGGCCTTTTCTGTGGCGGTAAAAAAAGCCGCGCAGGTGTCAGGGCTACGCGGTGGCGCACCGCCTCTGCAGGGGCATACCGTAAGGGGATGGCAGGTTAGCCACTGAACTGGGTCCGCTAATAAGCCGTAACTGTCATCGGCACATTCCATAGATGCCGGTCAGCCATGGCCAGGCTTTACAGTCTGGTTGCGCACTATCGCGCGGATTGATCCGCATTTGCTTTACTCCCTTAATGATAATAAGTATCATTTTCAGAGAACTCAGACGCAGGAACCCATACTATGACGTTGATAAAAGCTCCCCGATACATAGCGCTGGCAGTAGCACTGGCGGCAGGCAGCATGAGCCTGCCGGCATTGGCAAACGGTGAAATTACCGATCAGGTCAACCATTTGTCTGACCATCTGGGCGATTACGCGCAGGAAGTGAAATGGCTGGAAGGCAAGTATGGCGCAGTGGTCGATACCTATGCCAACCAGGGCAAAGGGAAGGTTGATACCGCGCAGCTGATTGAATTCTGGGAGGAAGTGAATTTTCACTCGGCAATTGAGACCCAGTATGTGCCTATTTATGCCTCTATCTGGCAGGGCATTTATGGCATTAAGCAGGGGATTGATGACGGCGCAGATGTTGCGGTTGTCCGTGAGCAGGAGCAGAAGCTGAAACAGGCCTTGTGGCAGGCGCTGGGCGCGGTTAAACTTGCCGCCCAGTACCAGAAACAAGGGCTGGTAGACAAGATACGTACCACGGAGACTGAGCCAACCTCGGCGCCGGCCGTGGTAGACGATATTAAGCACCGCCTGAACAAAGTCGTGGCAAAGTATGCCGAACAGCTTACGGAAGTGGCGACCACCCTGGTACACGAAACCTATTTACAGCGCTTTGAAGGCATTGAAGGTGCCCTCATTGAGCAGGATGCAGAACTGGTGGAAGATCTTGAAAAAGACTTCAACGTCACACTGCCGCAGGCTATTGAGAAAAATGCCGGGGTGGATGCCGTGCGCGATGTCGTAGAAGCCATGCAAACCAAGCTGGATCGCGCCAGAACCTTGCTGGCAGACGCTGAGAAGAATCGTAAAGACGTGTTTTAAGGGCTTGTCATGCAAAGACGAACATTTTTACAGGGGTTAGGTGCGGCGGCTGTCTTTGGCAGCATGCCATTGGCCAGTCGGCTGAGCTGGGCGGCCTCGCCCGGTGCCGTGTCGGTAGACAGTCTGCCACCGCTGGTGGGCGATCTCACCCTGTACCTGGGCCGCGGTGAAGGCGGCCTGTATGAAAATGTTCTCGAGGCAATCCAGAAGCGCAACCCGAAACTAAACCTGCGTATCCGGCGTGGCGGCAGCGCCGCGCTGGCCAATACCATTGTTGCGGAAGCCAAAGCCGGGGTACAACGGGCCGACCTGTTCTGGGCGGTGGATACCGGCTCGGTCGGGCTGGTGACTGATCAGCAGCTGGCGAAGCCGCTGCCGTCAGATCTGACCGGACAGCTTAAGTCAGGTTTTCAGTATCCAGGCTGGACACCGGTCACCGGCCGGGTCAGAACCTTACCCTACAACACCGAACGGGTGCAGCCAGACGCCATCCCTGATGACATCATGGCGCTGGCTGACAGCGACCTGGCTATCGGCTGGGCGCCGGCTTACGCCTCATTCCAGTCGTTTATCACGGCCATGCGTCTGCTGGAAGGCGATAAAGCCACCACCAGCTGGTTGCGCGGGGTTAACCGCAACGCCAAAAAGTACGCCGGTGAACTGGGCGTAGTGATGGGCGTAGAGCGCGGTGAGGTCGATGTCGGCTTTGCCAATCACTACTATACCCTGCGTCTGAAATCGGGTAAGCCGGATGCCAAAGTGGATTTAGCGTTTACCAATAATGATGCCGGTTGTCTGGTGAATGCGTCGGGAATTCTGGCGCTCAGCGACGGTACGTTACCGGTGAACTTCATGCGCTACCTGCTGAGCCGGGAAGTGCAGTCGTATCTGGCTACCGAAGCCTATGAAATTCCGCTGGTCGAGGGCGTGGCACCGCCGCAGGGTCTGCCGGCCATGGATACCCTGTCACCTCCGGATATCGACTTACGCAAACTGGCCGACCTGCGGCCTACGCTAAATATCCTGCGGGACGTCGGCGTACTGTGACACGCTGGCCGAAGCCGTATCCGCTGGCGTTTCTGATTGCGGTACTGGCCCTGTTGCCAGTGGTGGTATTAGTTGAGCTGGCGGCCGACAGTGCGTCCATGTTCGACAGCCACAACCTGCGGGTACTGGGCAATACGCTGGCCCTGATGGTGCTCACCATTATCGGGGCGGTGCTGATTGGGGTGCCGCTGGCCCTCTTTACTGCTTATGTGCAACTGCCCTTCAAACGCCTGTGGCTGATCTTGCTGGCCGCTCCCCTCGCACTGCCCAGTTATATTGGCGCGTTTGCCATGTACTTTTCATTCGGCCGCGGCGGCGAAATAGAGTCGCTGACCGGCATTCCGGTGTTCTCCGTGAGCGGGCTGTGGGGCTCGGCGCTGGTGATGTCGTTGTACACCTATCCGTTTGTGATGATGACCACCCGGGCCTCCCTGCTCAGCCTGGATGGCAGCCTGATTAATGCGGCGCGGCTGCTCGGGCAGTCGCTGTGGGTAAGCCTGTGGCGGGTGGTCCTGCC
>JBPEWW010000406.1:0-4438 GCA_052032275.1 Alteromonas sp.
ACAGTCAGCCAAAGCCATATCCATGGGCGGCCTAATCACCCTGGTGGTGGTCGCCACGGCCATGACTGCGTTTTACCAGCAGGCTGCCACTCTGGACGCCGGCAATATCGGTAAGCAGTTACAGCCGGTACTGGGAGACTGGGCCCAGGGCTTCTTTGCCCTGGGATTATTTTCAGCCGGCCTGACCAGCGCAATCACAGCGCCACTGGCGGCCGCGTACGCGGTGTGCGGCGCGCTGTCGTTATCGGATAATATGCAGGGCCGGGCATTCCGGTTGGTGTGGGGGCTGGTGATTGCCTGTGGCGTGATTGTTGCCGGCCTGGGCCTTAAGCCCCTGTCAGCCATTTTGTTTGCGCAGGCCGCCAACGGTCTGTTGTTGCCTATCATCGCCATTTTCCTGCTGGTGGTCATGAACCGCAGCCAGGCGCTGGGAGAGTTTAAAAATACCCGCCTGAGTAACGCGGCCGGTATTCTGGTGGTCAGTGTCGTGGTGGGGCTGGGCGTGTATAAGCTTGCCAGCCTGGTCAGCTGAACCGAGGTTGAAACAACAAGGGCGCCACTGCGGGCGCCCTTTTTATTGCTTGACGATCAGGCGGCCAGCCTGGCTAAAATATCCTGCAGCATGGCGCGACTGCATCCGAAATTAATGCGAAAATGCTGGGGGGCATTAAAATCCACGCCGGGCGACGGCCCGACGCCTTTCTCTTCTGCCCAGCGCTGCACATTCTCCACCCCCAGACCACTGGCATCCACCCAGGCCAGAAAGGTGGCTTCGGGGGTGTGCATGGAAAGCCCGTCGATAGCATTAATGGCAGACACCACCAGATCACGGTTTTCCTTCAGATACGCGAGCTGTGACTGATGCCAGTCATCGCACTCGGTGAACGCTGCCTGCGTGGCAACCAGCCCCATCAAATTTACCCACGGCACAATACCCGCAGCGGCCTGCGTAAATTTGCGCCGCAGTTTAGGGTCGGGGATCACCGCGAACGACGCGCCAAGCCCGGCGATATTAAAGGTTTTACTGGCCGCCATTAGTGTCACACTGCGGGCTTCAAGCGCGCTGTCGCGCCCCGCGGGTAAATGACGACAGCCCGGTTCGAGGATCAGATCGCAGTGGATTTCATCCGAGCACAGCGTGACATCATGCTGATCGCAGATTTTTGCAATGCGATCCAGCTCCGACTGGGTCAACACACTGCCCACCGGGTTCATTGGGTTACAGAGAATAAATAAACTGCATGCCGGATCCCCGGCGTGCTCTTCCAGCGCGTCAAAATCTAATGTGGGTCGGCCATTTTCCGTCACCGTGCCAATGTCCACCCGTTCCATCCCGTTCAATGCCGGTGCGGCCAGCAAGGGCGGATAATTGGGCGACTGCACCAGCACCTTACCACCTGGCTTACCGTAGGCCTTGCACGCGGCATTGAAAGCCGGCACCACGCCGGGCATCCACACTATCCAATTACGCTCAACCTGCCAGTCGTGCTTGTCCTTAAGCCAGCGCTGTATGGCTTCGATACCCGGCTGGAACTGACCAGGCAGAACATAGCCCATATTGCCATGCGCTACCCTCGCCTGCAGCGCATCAAGAATAGGCTGGGCACACCGAAACTCAGTGTCGGCCACCCACGCCGGCAATATGTCTTTGCCTTTGTAGCGTTCCCACTTAAACGAATGCTGCTGCGTGCGGTCTGGTGTGTGATCGAAAAGCTGGCTCACGAATACTTCCTGTGTCTAATCAGTGTTAAACCCAGTCTAAGGGGTGGAGACAACAGCCGCCAAGTGGTTTTTTACCCGGGTTTATTATGTATTAGTACCAAACGGCATTAGCGGGGACAGGATATGAAAAGGAGGATGGCAGTTACACCGCCGATGAGGCGCCGGTGACCCGCAGGACCTTATCTGCCAGTTCTTCCATGTTGATGGGTTTGGCCAAAAAGCCTGATACGCCGAGCATCTTTGCCGATATCACCATATCGCGGCTGGCTTCAGCGGTAATTAACAGAAACGGGACATCCAGGGTGGTGGACTTGCAGGCTTCCAGCAGCTCCAGCCCTTCGTAATCAGGCATTTGCTGATCACTGATAATCAGATCGATAGAGTTATTCGTCTGCTTGAGCAAAAAATCGCGGGCGGTTTTGCTTTTAGAGAATGGATACACATTGGCCTGGAGTCGTGACTCCAGTGCTACTGTGATCATTTCGAGTGTAATGGCGTCGTCTTCAATAACAACTATAGACAGCGGCGTCATACAACCCCCTGATAAACTTCCTTTCTTCAGAATATCTGCATATGGGAATTTATCAAGTATAAACCCCTGATATTGGGTATTCCCTGTTATCTTTATTCCTGCCTAGGCCATCTGTAATAAAAAAGGGCAGTCCACTGACTGCCCTTTCTCTGTGTTCTGCGCCGGGTAGTGGCCTACCCGCGACAGTTACTCTTTAGACTTTTCTCGTGAGGCGCGCTTACGTTCGTTTTCGGTCAGCAGCTTCTTACGAATACGAATGCTCTTCGGCGTCACCTCTACCAGTTCGTCGTCATCGATAAACTCCAGCGCCTGCTCCAGAGTCATCACAATGGGCGGCACCAGGTTCTGCGCTTCATCGGTACCCGAAGCACGTACGTTGGTCAGCTGCTTACCTTTCAGTGCGTTCACTGTCAGGTCATTGTCACGGCTGTGAATACCAATCACCATGCCCTCGTAAACTTCTACACCATGACCGATAAACAAACGGCCACGTTCCTGCAGGTTAAACAGGGCGTTAGTCAGTGCTTTGCCCGGAGCGTTGGCAATCAGTACGCCATTCTTACGCTGACCAATTTTGCCGCCTTTGTGCGGGCCGTAATGGTCAAACGTGTGGTACAGCAGGCCCGAGCCAGATGTCAGGGTTAAAAACTCTGTCTGGAAGCCAATCAGGCCACGGCTTGGAATTTCAAAGTCCATGCGTACCCGGCCTTTGCCATCCGGCGACATGTCTTTCAGTTCGGCTTTACGCAGACCCAGCTGTTCCATGATTGCGCCCTGGTGCTCTTCCTGACAGTCGATCGTCAGCGTTTCGAACGGTTCCATCAGCTGACCGTCTTCTTCCTTCAGAATAACTTCCGGACGGGATACTGCCAGCTCATAACCTTCACGACGCATGTTTTCAATCAGGATCCCCAGGTGGAGTTCACCCCGGCCAGAGACACGGAACTTGTCCGGATCAGGCATCTCTTCTACCCGCAGGGCCACATTGTGTACCAGCTCGTCCTGCAGACGATCCAGAATGTTGCGCGAGGTGACGTACTTGCCCTCTTTGCCTGAGAACGGCGACGTATTCACCTGGAACGTCATCGTCACAGTCGGCTCATCTACTGTCAGGGCCGGCATTGGTTCAACAGCATTGACGTCACAGATAGTGTCTGAAATTTTCAGCTCGCCTAAGCCTGTCACTGCGATGATGTCACCGGCACTGGCGGCGTCCACTTCGTGACGATCCAAGCCCAGATAACCCAGGACCTGGCCAACTTTACCATTGCGGGTTTTGCCGTCTGCGGTGGCAATTGTCACCTGCTGGTTCACTTTCACCATGCCACGCTTGATGCGGCCAACGCCAATGACGCCTACATACGAGTTGTAGTCCAGCTGCGAAATTTGCATCTGGAACGGACCGGTAGGGTCAGTGTTTGGCGCATCGACCTGATTGATGATGGTTTCAAACAGTGGCGTCATATCTGTGCCGGTTACGTCAGAGTCGTTTGACGCCCAGCCATTCAGGGCCGACGCGTAGACGACCTGAAAGTCCAGCTGCTCGTCCGTCGCACCCAGGTTGTCGAACAGATCGAAGACCTGATCCATTACCCAGTCAGGACGCGCACCGGGCTTATCAATTTTGTTGATAACAACAATCGGCTTAAGTCCCTGCGCAAAGGCTTTCTGTGTCACAAACCGGGTTTGCGGCATCGGGCCTTCCTGCGCATCAACCAACAACAGTACTGAGTCGGCCATGGACATTACCCGTTCAACCTCACCACCGAAGTCGGCGTGTCCAGGGGTATCCACAATATTAATGCGGTACTCATTCCAGTTAATGGCGGTATTTTTCGCCAGAATTGTGATGCCACGCTCTTTTTCGATGTCGTTTGAGTCCATGACCCGCTCCTGAACTTCACCGCGGCTTTCCAGCGTACCGGATTGCTGCAGGAGCTTGTCTACCAGGGTAGTTTTACCGTGGTCAACGTGAGCGATAATAGCGATGTTCCTTAACTTAGTAATATCGTTAAGGCTGTGATTAGATGTCATGTAAAATCTCGTTTCAAAGACCTGTGGGACCGAAGTGGCTTCCGAGGCGCTGCGAAGATCCGCATAGGTGGGGTAAAAATTGGGCGCGATTATATAGGCTATTGAGGGGAAATAACAGGCAGTATCACGCCGAAGTATAAATTTAATCCA
>JBPEWW010000407.1:0-4613 GCA_052032275.1 Alteromonas sp.
CTGCGCGCCAGATATCGGTAATAAAACCGGAAAGCACACCGCCGAGAAACGCCCCGAAAAACTGGAAGCTGGCGTAGATCCCCATGGCCGTGCCTTTCTCGCCGGCCGGCGCAATGCTGGACACGAGGGCCGGAAAGTTGGCCTCCAGGTAATTAAAGCCGGTGAAAAACAGTATTACCGCCACCACCACGACCCACCAGGCATGGTCTTGCATACTGAGCATCGCGAAGGCGCTGGCCATCATCACTACCCCGGCCAGCAATAGGCTTTTCGGCGTCCGCCCCCGGGCGGCTCCCATCATAATGATCAGGCCTACAATGGACGCGCCCAGCACCGGCAGATACAAAGTCCAGTGGCTGTCCAGGGTCATATCAAAATGCAGCAAAGTGACCGGCAGCTGCACAAATAACAGGGTAATCATCATATGCAGTAGCATGACACTGACGTTGAGCCGCCACAGCTGCGAAGAGAATATCAGCCGGCTCAGTTGCCCCTGCTGTGGCAACGTATCGCCACTGCTCAGGATCTCTCCGGCAGGTACCACCCAGATGATAAGCGGCATACAGGCCACTGCCAGTACCCCGGTGATCACAAAGATCCCCGCCAGGCCCCAGCTCTGGGCTATCATGGGCCCTAGCAGCACCGCCAGGTAAAAGGAAAAGCCAATGGCAATGCCGATAATTGCCAGCACTTTGGCACGCTGCGATTCACGACTGACGTCTGTGGCCAGTGCCATAATCGCCCCGGCGATGGCCCCGGCGCCCTGTAATATTCGTCCCACCAGTAACCACGCCAGACTGTCCGCCTGCGCGGCAATAAAACTGCCCACCGCGAAGACACTGAGGCCAAGTAAGATAACCGGCTTGCGGCCCCAGCGATCAGACAACATACCCATCGGAATTTGTAACGCGGCCTGCGTCAGACCATAGCCGCCCACGGCTACGCCCACCAGCAGGGGTGAGTAATCCGGGAAGTCCATGGCGGCGACAGCCAGTACCGGCATCACCATGAACAAACCCAACATACGCAGAACGTAAACTACTGCCAGCGCCAGTGCTGCGCGTACTTCCAGTGCGTTCAAAACCGATGCAGTCCTCTGTGTGAATATGGCCGCGGAGTGTACCATAATTTGCTGTTACGCCCACGCCCAAATTGCCTGTCTCCCCCGCCAGGCAGCAGACAACGCGCGGGTCCGGCTTGCATACGTGAGGTCAGCGTAATCGGTTGTGTCTGGTTGCTGCCCGCCAGCATATCCACGCCAATGGCAACTTTATGATCAGTTAGCCAAGGCATCGGGTATAACACTGCAACGGCGTTAGACGAACACAGCATGGATAACGCCGGTGACATAATTACTGCTGCGTTAGCTGACGACCCGGCGGTAAGGATTATTTTCGCCGCCCACTGTGGCATACTGATTCCTTTTTTCCACGCACAGGCTTCAATGGACAAAATCGAAATTCGCGGTGCCCGCACCCACAACCTGAAAAATATCGATTTAACGCTACCCCGGGATAAGCTGGTGGTTATTACCGGGCTTTCTGGCTCAGGTAAATCCTCGCTGGCTTTCGATACCCTGTATGCAGAAGGGCAGCGGCGCTATGTCGAATCGCTCTCTGCCTACGCCCGGCAGTTTTTATCAATGATGGAAAAGCCCGATGTCGATCACATTGAAGGGTTGTCACCGGCGATTTCCATCGAGCAGAAGTCCACCTCCCATAACCCCCGCTCTACGGTAGGGACCATTACCGAGATATACGACTACCTGCGTCTGATGTTCGCCCGGGTAGGTACGCCACGCTGTCCGGATCATGATGTCCCGCTGGATGCCCAGACCATATCGCAGATGGTGGACAAGGTGCTGGCCATGCCGGAAGGCAGCAAGTTGATGCTGCTGGCCCCGGTCATTCAGGACCGTAAAGGTGAGCACGTGAAAACACTGCAGAACCTGTCTGCGCAAGGGTTTATCCGCGCCCGGATTGACGGTGAGGTATGCGACCTGTCCGATCCGCCGCCGCTGGATTTACACAAAAAACATTCTATCGAGGTGGTGATAGACCGCTTCAAAGTACGGGACGATTTGGCGCTCAGACTCGCAGAGTCATTTGAAACCGCCCTGCAACTGTCCGGGGGCAATGCCATCATTGCCGATATGGACGATAAGGATGCCGAAGAAATTGTGTTCTCGGCAAACTTTGCCTGTCCTCACTGTGGTTACAGTATCAGCGAGCTGGAACCACGGATGTTCTCGTTCAATAACCCGGCTGGCGCCTGCCCCACCTGTGATGGGCTCGGCACCCGCCAGTTTTTCGATCCGTCACGGGTGGTCGGCAACACCGAGTTGAGTTTATCCGGTGGTGCTATCCGGGGCTGGGACAAGCGCAGCTACTATTACTTCCAGATGTTGCAGGCGGTCGCCGACCATTACGGGTTTGATCTTACCAAGCCCTTTGAGTCGTTGTCAGACAAGCATCGCGATATTGTGTTGTATGGCTCCAAAGGGAAGTCGCTGGCGTTTAAATACATTAACGAGCGCGGCGATATCATGGAGCGCAAACACCCCTTTGAAGGGGTGATCCCGAATATGGAGCGTCGCTACCGGGAAACTGAATCAAACGCCGTGCGCGAAGAGCTGGCCAAATACCTCAGCCAGCAACCCTGTAGCAGCTGTCACGGCTCGCGACTGAAAACAGAGGCCCGCAATGTGTTTATTCAGGGCACCAACCTGCCTGCCATTGCCGATATGTCGATTGCCAACGCCTTTGACTTCTTTTCCGAGCTGGACCTGCACGGTCAGCGTGCCCAGATAGCAGAGAAAATCCTCAAGGAAATCATGGATCGGCTGGGCTTTCTGGTCAATGTGGGCCTGAATTATCTGTCGCTGTCCCGCAGTGCCGATACCCTCTCCGGCGGTGAAGCCCAGCGTATTCGTCTGGCCAGCCAGATTGGCGCCGGACTCGTGGGCGTGATGTATGTTCTGGATGAACCCTCTATTGGCCTGCATCAGCGCGATAACGAGCGCCTGCTAAAAACCCTGACCCGCTTACGGGACCTGGGCAACACGGTGCTGGTGGTGGAGCACGACGAGGATGCCATTCGCGAGGCTGACTTTATTGTTGATATCGGCCCCGGCGCGGGCGTGCACGGCGGCGAGATTATCGCTCAGGGCAGTCTTGAAGACATCCTTAATAGTGAAGACTCACTTACCGGAAAATACTTGTCTGGCAGGGAAGAAATTGAAGTTCCTGCTAAGCGCCATAAAGCCGATAAGAACAAGTGGCTGACGCTGACCGGCGCCACCGGCAATAACCTTAAAAACGTCACACTGGAGATCCCGGTGGGTCTGATGACCTGCGTGACCGGGGTGTCCGGCTCCGGCAAGTCGACGCTGATCAATGACACCTTCTACAAAATCGCCCATCGCGATCTGAATAAAGCCACCACGGCTGAGCCTGCGGCGCATAAAAGTATGCAGGGGCTTGAGCATCTGGATAAGGTGGTGGATATCGATCAAAGTCCCATCGGCCGGACTCCGCGCTCCAACCCGGCCACTTACGCCGGAATTTTCACCCCCATTCGCGAGCTGTTCGCCGGCACCCAGGAAGCGCGCTCGCGGGGCTACAAGCCAGGTCGTTTTAGTTTTAATGTCAAAGGCGGACGTTGCGAGGCGTGTCAGGGTGACGGTGTGATCAAAGTTGAAATGCACTTTTTGCCCGATGTCTATGTGCCCTGTGACGTGTGTAAAGGCAAGCGCTACAACCGCGAAACACTGGAAGTAAAATACAAAGATCGCAGCATTCACGAAGTGCTGGAGATGACCGTGGAAGAGGCACGCTCCTTCTTCGATCCCATTCCCTCCATCGCCCGCAAGTTGCAAACCCTGATGGATGTGGGCCTGGCTTACATTAACCTGGGTCAGGCAGCCACCACGCTGTCCGGCGGTGAAGCCCAGCGGGTGAAGCTGGCCAAGGAACTGTCTAAACGTGACACCGGGCAAACCCTGTATATTCTGGATGAGCCGACCACCGGTCTGCACTTCCACGATATTAAGCAGCTGCTGGCTGTCCTGAACCGGCTGCGGGATCATGGTAATACGGTGGTCGTCATTGAGCATAATCTGGATGTCATAAAAACGGCGGACTGGATTGTGGATCTTGGTCCTGAAGGCGGTGCCGGGGGCGGCGAAATTATTGCCAAAGGCACGCCGGAAGATGTCGCGAACGACACAGCGTCCCACACCGGGCATTTCCTTAAACCCCTGCTGGAACGTCAGCACCGCTAATCTGGTGACAGGCAGGCCTGCGGGCCTGCTGCGTTCATCGCCCTGCCAGGCCGTCTTTCCCGGCTGTTTTCCTGCCCCGCCCGTGGTACAGTTGGTTGCAGTTATTGTCCTCCGTCACACACTATAAGAGCAAAATATGACCGAGCAAACTGTTTTGGAAACCACCTTCGACGTGCGTTTCTATGAAACCGATGCGCTGGCCCATGTCAGTAATACCGTGCTGGTCGGCTGGTTTGAGGCCGCCCGTGAACCGGTTTTTAAAATGTTTACCCCTACTCTCGATTTGAAAAACTGGCCCCTCATACTGGCCAGCTATAAAGTCGACTTCCTT
>JBPEWW010000408.1:0-9141 GCA_052032275.1 Alteromonas sp.
ACCCGTTTACCATTCGTCAGCTTGCCAGCGGAGGGAAGAACTGGCAAAGTCCGGTGCATGTTGACCGGCACAACACGCTGCCGTTTCAGCGCAATGGATTCGTGGTTGAAAGTGGCAATCAGGAACTGACCACCGGAAGCCGCTGCCAGCCTCAGCTTAAAATTAGCTCATCCCATACCGTGTTTGCGATGGCCGACTTCTGGCAAAACTTTCCCAGTGCCCTGACAAGCACCTCGTCGCAGCTACGCATGGAGTTATTCCCTAAGGCGCAGAGTGAGCCTTATGAATTGCAGGGCGGCGAGAAAAAATCTCACACTCTGTGGTTTGCTAACGACGACTCCACCCTTGATTCCTGTCTGGCAGATACCCAGTGGCATTTTGACCCGGCCTGGACGCAGCATTGTAAGGTGCTGGCCTATTTTAGCGATGCGCAACCGGTAGCAGCTTTACAGTCAATTATTCAGCAGGGCATCGAGGGTGAACATTCCTTTTTCGCCAAACGCGAACAGCTCGATGAGTATGGCTGGCGTAATTTTGGCGACCTGTATGCGGATCACGAAGCCGCGTATCAGGACGACAATGAGATCTTTGTCAGTCATTATAACAACCAGTACGACCCGCTTTACGGCATGTTAAGACAATACCTTCTTACAGGCGACAAGCGCTGGTTTGAGCTGGCTGATGATCTTGCCGCGCACGTCGTTGATATTGATATTTATCATACCGACCTTGATAAGCCCGAATACAACGGTGGGCTTTTCTGGCATACCGACCATTATCTGCAGGCGTTTACCAGCTCACACCGCTCTTACTCTAAGCACCACGAGCAGGGTGCGTATATGGATCATGCCGGGGGCGGCGGCCCCGGTGGGCAGCATTGCTACACCACCGGCCTGATGCTCCACTACTTTCTCACCGGCAATGCGCGGAGTAAGCAGGCGGTGCTGACACTGACGAAATGGATAACCCGGGTATACGAAGGCTTGGGCACCTGTCTGGAGCTGGCGTTATCGTTGCGAAACCGGCATGTTCGCGGTCTGAAAAACCCCTTTAAAGAACAGTATCCGCTGGATCGGGGTACGGCGAATTACATTCAGGCGCTGTTAGACAGTTACGAACTGACGCAAAACATGACCTATCTGGCCCATGCCGAGCATGTCATTTTACATACGTTTCATCCCAGCGATGCCGTGGCAGAGCGGGATCTTAAAGATATTGAGCACAACTGGTTTTACACTGTGTTTCTACAGGCCGTTGCCCGCTACCTGTTTGTCAAACGTCAGCATGACAGCTGTGATGAGTATTTTTACCAGGCAAGGGATGCCCTCGTACTGTATGCGCAATGGATGGCTGAAAACGAACAACCGTATTTACACACGCCCGATATCCTTGAATACCCTAACGATACCTGGACTGCGCAGGACCTGAGAAAGGTCAATGTGCTGTTGTTGGCTAACTATTACAGTAATAACCAGAACCCCGCGATGGAGCGCAAGGCACACGAGCTACTTGCCTACATTACCCGTAAGCTGCCACATTCAAAAGAGCAGCATTACTGCCGGATCCTGGCATTACTCATGCAAAACACAGGGGTCACTGAGTTTTGTAAGTCAGCCTCTGCCGCCCCCGATTTTGCCCCGGTTAAAAACAACTGGCCGCCCGCTACTTACCAGAAAAGCCTGGCACTGAATGCGTCGTCCGCTATTGTGCAGCGGGCATCAACTTTATCGATCGCCAACGAAAAAGCCTGGCTGGCACCACGAATGGGCGCCGCGTCCCGGCCCACTGCAGAATTATCTAAACCGGCTGAGCCCCCCCTCCTTTTCGTACTGTCTATCGATACCGAAGAAGAGTGGGACTGGGAACAGGGCTTTCCTGAGTCGGACTTTGCGCTAAATAACATCAGGCAGCTACCGGCCCTGCAGGCCTTGTTTGCTGAATTAGGGGTGCGCCCCACCTACTTTGTCGACTATGCGGTGGCAGATGACAACCAGGCAGTAGACACGCTGCGTCCTTATGTGGAAGAGAAGCTGTGCGAAATTGGCGCCCACCTGCATCCGTGGGCCAACCCGCCTTTTTACGGTGCCACCGGGGAAAAAGAGTCCCATGTGGTAAACCTGCCCTGCTCGCAGGTCGAAGCCAAGCTAACAGCCCTGCTGGACAAACTCAGTGAGCAGTTTGGCATTACCCCCCGGTCTTTTCGCACCGGCCGGTGGGGCATCAACGGGGAGGTGTTGCAACTGCTGGCACAGTACGGCATTACTGTCGACTCCAGCGTCTACCCTTTTTACCGTACCGACTACTTTGACTGCAGCGATGCGCCGCTGCTGCCTTACTGGCCTGACAGTCAAACCCCTACTGTGCCCGGCGAGCAACGCACCATATATGAGGTCCCGGTGACCGTAGGCTTCAATCGCACCGATTTCGCAAAAAGTAACGCGCTGTACAAACAACTCTCGCACCCGGCAGCCCAGTTGCTTCGCCCGGTGGGCATTGCCTGGCACACCCGACTGCTTCGACAATTGTATTTATGCCCGGAACTTACTACTTCAGACGATATGATTGACCTGTGCCAGCGGGCTCTGGAGAACAATTACCCTATTTTACATATGTTTATGCACAGCTCATCGCTGGTAGACAACGGCAACAGCCTGGTCGCTCAGGAAAACGCTTTTGAGACAATTACCACGGCAATCAGGCGGGTGGTAGATTTTGTTTCTGCTAAGCGCACCGTGCGTTTTTGTACCATCAGTGAAGCGGGTCACCTGTTACAGCTGCGGCGCTGACGCCATTAAACTACGTCAACGCCAGCGGATAGTGTTGCCATAGTCATTACAGCTCGGCAGAAAAGCAGCGCACACACGGGTACCCCCAGTTGTTAACTGACACGCCGCAACCATTGAGGGTGCAGTGGGCGTGTCACCTCGTTAAGCTACCTGCCTGCCAGCTACGACACACTCTCATTCCGTGCGACTGGCTCACCGGTCACATTCCCTAATTAATAGCGCCTTCACGACGCGCTCAGACCCTCACTAAAATAATCTTTAATAAAACATAAATAATATTGATTCTCATTTGTAATCAGTTAGTATATTTCCCCAACGCAAACGATAAGCACTTTCAACACGAATTAGATAGTAGAGGGACCAATATGAAGCTGAATCCAATTGCACTCGCCATTGCCTCCACCCTGTTGATCACAGCCTGTGGCAGTTCATCGGATGACAATTCTACACCGGAGCAGCCTGAAAACAGTGCACCTACCGATATCACGCTAAGCAGTAACAGCGTGAATGAGAACGAAGCCGGTGTGGTTGTAGGTACGCTGTCCGCCACCGACGCGGATGCCGGTGATACCTTTACCTATTCCACCACCAGCAGCGAATTTGTCATCACCGGCAATGAGCTTGCGCTGGCCAGCGATGTGGCGTTCGATTTTGAAACCACCGAAACGGTTAACGTTACTATCACAGTGGAAGACGCCGCCAGCGCATCTTATACCAAAGACTTCACCGTCAACGTGAATGATGTATTAGATGTCTATGCCTTTGACAGTCAGTTCGCGGCAGACGCGTCTGCGGTTGCCTATAGCGGCCAGACTGCCCGTCATCTGCTTATCAACGATTTAAATATTCTGATTGCCAATAATTTCAGCGATGCCAACGCCTTAGATCTCACGCTGTTTCCCAATAAGACCGCGGTAGTGGCAGCACTGGAAACGTATTTTGATGTCAGTGATTATGAAGCGCTGTCAGCACGTGCCCTGTTAACGGCCACTACACCCGCCGCGCAGCAGACAACACTGGCTGATGTATCCGGCTCAAACAAGAACCTGGTGGGTAAAATTGCCGGTAACGATGCCACAGGACAACATAAAGACTGGGCAACCGAGTTTGCTGGCTGGGGCTCAGTGGGTGATACCACGCCTGAAGCGTTAGTCCGTACCTATTTCGATATGCTGGGCGACAATGTGCAGGCCACCATCGATGGTGAAGCGCGCTTTGACCCGTTCGGTAATGAAATTACCACCCCGTATCTGACGGAAGATGGCCGCGATCTCAAGCAGCTTATTCAAAAATTCCTGTTAATGTCAGTGGCGTTCTCACAAGGTGCCGATGATTACCTGGATAACGATACCGACGGTAAGGGCTTGCTATCTGATCATACCGACACCGGCAGCAACTACACGGCGCTTGAGCATCAGTTCGATGAAGGCTTTGGCTATTTTGGTGCCGCCCGTAACTACCTCGATTACTCCGATGCCGAAATTGCCGGTAAAGGCGGTCGGGAAGACTGGCAGGGCTACCACGATACCGACGGCAACGGCGAAATTGACTTCACGGCGGAGTACAACTTCGGCCAGTCCACGAACGCTGCCAAACGCGACCTGGGCGCGACTGTCGCAACCGACCTGACTGCTGAAGCGATGACAGCGTTCCTGCAAGGACGTGAATTACTGAATGACACAGCTGGCAGCCCGCTGACTGACGCACAAATGGAAGAGCTTGTAGGCTACCGCGATACCGCGCTGCTGGCCTGGGAGAAGTCCATTGCGGCAACGGTTATTCATTATATAAACGATACTAACGCTGACCTTGATGCCATTGGCTCCGATGACTTTAGCTACAGCGACCTTGCTAAGCATTGGTCTGAGATGAAAGGGTTTGCACTGGGCCTGCAGTTTAACCGTCTGTCGCCGGTGACTGATGAGCAGTTTGTCCAGTTGCATGCGTTCATGGGCACGCAGCCTGTGTTAACCGGCGATGTTGAAGCGTATCAGGCAGATCTGCTGGAAGCCCGCGCTATCCTGCAAGCCGCTTATGGGTTTGATGAAGAAAATGTCGCCAACTGGTAGGCCTGACATCTTAGCCTGACAATCGATTACCGACAGGGCCTGGCGCCCTGTCGGTTTGTCTTTGGAGTGTAATTATGAAAAAAAAGGTTGCTCTAAGCGCAATCTCGGCGGCCCTGGTATTAACTCTCTCTGGCTGCGGTGAAAGCACCAGCAGTACCACCGGTGAGCAGTACGGACAGCCCCAGACACCCGTGAATACCACGTTTGACCAGACCGCCCTGCTGGTGTCGCTGGTTGATAACGCCATTATCCCCACCTACAAAGATTTTCTGAATAACGCACAACAGCTACAGGCCTCTGTGGACACTTACTGCGCCGCCATCGGCACAGCCAATGAAAGCAGCTCCCGAGATGATGTTCACCAAGCCTGGCGTAGTTCAATGAGCGTATGGCAGCTGGCAGAAATGATGCAGCTTGGCCCGCTGAGTGAAAATAACAGCGCGCTGCGCAACCGTATTTACTCGTGGCCAAATGTGAGTACCTGCGCGGTCGATCAGGATGTGGTACTGGCAGATACTGACGCCAGCTACGCAATCAGTGACAGAACGGCCACCCGTAAAGGCCTGGATGCGCTGGAATATACCTTGTTCAGTAACCAATTGAATCATACCTGCACCGCGTTTGGCACAGCGCCTGAGGGCTGGAATAACCGCACAGAAGAAGCTCGCAAGGCAGCCCGCTGTGGTTACTCTCAGCTGGCGGTAGATGATTTGATTGCGAATGCCGAAACGCTTATCGCCGAATGGGAAGGCGACAACGGTTTTGGTGCCAAACTGAAAAATGCCGGCCTGCCTGACAGCGAATACCGGGTCGCACTGGAAGCGGTTAATGAGGTCAGTGACAGCATGTTCTACCTGACCGAAGTCACCAAAGACGCCAAGCTGGCCACGCCTATTGGTATTCTGGCAAACGATTGTGGTCTGTCACCCTGCCCGCAAAATGTCGAATCACAATATGCTCAGCACTCGCTGGCGAACATTATTGCCAACCTGAAAGCCATGCGTTTGCTGTTCACCGGCGGTATCGCCGCTGAAGGACAAACGACGACAGGCTTCAATGACTTTCTGGTCGATGTGGGTGACGAGGAAACGGCTAACCGCATGCTCGCCGATCTGGACGCGGCAATTCAGTTTGCGGAAAGTCTGAACGGGAGTTTTGCCAGCATCGTCGAAGAGCAGACCGAGCAGGCAGAAACGCTGCACAACCGGGTGAAAGATGTCACCGACACATTAAAAACTGACTTCATTCAAAGCTTAGCACTTGAGCTTCCAGCAACATCGGCAGGCGACAATGACTAAATCCAGCATGTTTACTCCCATCGGCAGACTTACTGCCCTGGCTGCAATTATTAGCGCATCACTAAGCACCCCCGCACTGGCCGACGAGACCAGTGTCGAGCGGGTGAGCATTATCGGTAATCAGCAGAAAGTCGACCAGGCCGCCGGTGCCGTGGATGTTATCGATGAGCTGCAGCTCGAACAATTTCAGTTCGATGATATCAACCGCATTCTCAGCCAGGTCCCGGGCGTAAATATTCGCCAGGAGGACGGCTATGGCCTGCGCCCTAACATTGGTTTTCGCGGGGTCACACCTGAGCGCAGTAAGAAGATCAATATAATGGAAGACGGCGTGCTGATTGGCCCGGCTCCCTACTCCGCGCCTGCTGCGTACTATTTTCCTATGGCCTCCCGCATGACCGCGGTGGAAGTCACCAAGGGTCCGTCGACCATTCAGTACGGCCCCAATACCGTGGCCGGCGCCATCAATATGGTCTCACGGGGGATCCCGGCCGATGGTGAGGGCGCAGTCGATGTGGCTGCCGGCACCGACGGCTATTACAAAGGGCATGCCCACTATGGCAATACCAACGGGCAGTTCGGTTATCTGCTGGAAGCCATCACGCTGGGCGCCGATGGCTTTAAAGAGCTGGATAATGGCGACGACACCGGGTTTGATAAAACCGATTTGCTGGCCAAATTTAACTACCGCTTTTCGGTAGGCGATACATCGCAACTGGTGGAACTGAAGGTCAGTCGCAGCGACGAAACCTCCAATGAAACCTATCTGGGCCTGACCGATGCCGACTTTGCGGCCACCCCGTACCGGCGTTATGCGGCCAGCCAGCTGGATAAATTTGAAGCCGAACACCGCCAGGTACAGTTGACCCACCTGCTGGAGACCGATCAGCTACGGGTGACTACCCGGCTCTACCGAAATGATTTTGAGCGTGACTGGTTTAAAATTGATAACTTCACCAGCTCTCAGGGCGGTCAGGTGCCCAGCCTGCTGGAAGTACTGACCCGCCCGGAAGATGAAACCAACCAGCGCTACTATCAGGTGCTGACCGGCCAGCGCGACAGTACGTCACAGGAAATTCTGCAACTCAACAGCAATGATCGTGAGTTTTTCTCTCAGGGCGTGCAAATTGATGTGGACGGCGAAATCACCCTGCTTGGTATGCAACACGAGCTGGCCACGGGTATCCGCTTTCACGAGGACGAAATTCAGCGCAACCACACCGCGACCAACTATTTCATGCGTAGCGGTGCACTGACGCCGACCGGCGAGGATACCCGCGCCACTACCACGAACACTGAGAATACCGAAGCCATCAGTGTATATCTGCAAGACACCATTACGCTGGGTGAACTGCGCGTAACGGCGGGGATCCGGGGCGAACTCATTGACGGGTATTATCAGAACCGGGCAGCGGGGTTTGAGCAGGACTTTCAGAATAAAACTACCCGTATCTGGCTGCCCAGTGTCAGTGGCTATTATGCGTTAACCGGTGAGCACGGGGTATTTGCCGGCGTACATAAGGGCTTTGTGCCCACCAGCCCCATTCAGGATGCGTCTATCGAGGTGGAAGAAAGTATTAACTATGAGGCGGGCTGGCGTTATATCAATAACGGTACCCGGGTGGAAGTTACTACCTTCTACAGTGACTACAGCAATCTGATTGAGTCCTGCTCGTTATCATCTGGCTGTGCCACCGACCTGACGTTTGCTGCCGGCGAAGTCGATGTCTACGGGCTGGAAACGTCCTGGCACACCAGTTACCGTCTCACTAACGGCTGGTCAATGCCCATCACGGTGAATTACACCCGCACCGAGTCTGAGTTCAATAACAGCTTTTACTCGTCATTCGCGCAATGGGGCTTTGTGAATGAGGGCGATAGCGTCCCTTACCTGGCCAACAACGTGGGTTCGCTGAGTATCGGTCTGCAGGGCAACCGCTGGGATGTCTACCTGCTGGCCAATTATGTCAGCGATATGCCAGAAGCCGCCCAGACCTCACTCACCGGTGACAGCCGCGACAGCACGCTGGCCGGTCTGCGCACGGATGCCATGTTCACCCTGGATATGTCGGCGTCTTACCGCATGCCGGGTTGGGGCAAGGTATACTTGAAACTGGACAACGTCACCGAGGAAGAGGATATTGTAAGCCGTCGCCCTTACGGGGCCCGCCCGGGTAAACCCCGTCAGGTGCAGCTGGGTTATCAGTATCAGTTTTAAGAGGAACCAGCACAGAAATGTGGGATAGCGTTTTTCAGACACTGTTTACCGAAGCCGGCCAGATGGTTGGGTCTTTAGTGAACCCTAACACCCGGTTATTTTTCGGTTACACGCTCAGCGCGGCCTTGCTGGCCGCGCTGGTGTGGGCAGTGCGTGAAAAACACCAGCGCTCGCTTAAAGGGATGGTGAAATACCTGTTTAACCCCAAGATTTGGTGGCACACCTCGGCGACACTGGATTACCGCCTGTTTGTGGTCAACCGCCTCATTCGTCTGTTCATCTGGGCGCCCGTGTTATTTTCTATGGTGCCCATTGCTATTGGCCTGTCTGATGCTCTGGAGGCTGTCTTTGGCCAGCTGCAGCCGCTGTCAACCAACCCGGTGACAGTCACCCTGTGCTTTACCCTGCTGCTATTTCTGTTCGATGACCTCACCCGCTTTTTGCTGCACCTGGCGATGCATAAGATCCCTGCGTTGTGGGAGTTTCATAAAGTACATCATTCTGCTCAGGTGCTCACACCTATGACCGTATACCGCTCTCATCCGCTGGAGAGCTTTCTCTACGCTACTCGCATGGCGTTAGCACAAGGTACGGCCGTGGGGATTAGCTATTACCTGTTTGGGCCGACGCTCAGCATGCTGGATATTCTGGGCGCTAACCTGTTCATTTTTATCTTTAATATGGCCGGCTCTAACCTGCGCCATTCCCACGTCTACTGGCAGTGGGGCAATGTGCTCGAAAAGTGGCTCATCAGCCCGGCGCAGCACCAG
>JBPEWW010000409.1:0-4248 GCA_052032275.1 Alteromonas sp.
CACGGGTCAGTTTCGGCCTCCAGCAAGCCCTGGAAGAAAGTGGCGATAGGCGCAATTCTCCGTTTGACGGGCTCTACAGCGTGCCCCTGTTCGGTTCGCTTCGTCTGTTGCTGGCCAATACGGACTACTTATGGAGCCGGTGGGTACTGGGTTTCGATGCAGACATGCAACAAAGCCTGTTACGCAACCTGCTGGGCGAACTGACCCCTCACAAGCTCCTGGTCTTTTTTCTGGGTGTGGTGAGCGGTCTGGCTTTGTTACTTGCTGCCTACTTTTTGCCCCGCTGGCAACGTAACACACGGCCCCCCCATTATCGGATAATTGACCGCGTGGAACAGCAGTTAGCTGCCGTGACCGGTATAAAACGGTCAAATATGCCCCTTCACACTTACCAGCAAGCCGTGACACCGCACTTGTCACCTGAGGCTGCGCATGCGCTGCAACTATTGATAGGCCATTTCGAGCAAACTGAATATGCGCAACATGGCGCGTCCGGTGCCCGCCTGACCGCAATGAAGCGCGCGCGACGCGCACTGTCCAAAGCGCTCAGGTCGCCCCGCTAAGCCCCACGCACGGTTGCCTGTGAGGTGGGAATAGGTGTGGATGAAAGCCACCAGTGGCAGCGCAGAAGCCGTGACGGCCACTGCCCTGACGCAGTCAGGAGGGTGACCTATGGGTGCCCTTCCCCGTTCCGTTATAGCGCTCAACAGTCACGCGACTTTAGCCGGATCACCAGGCACAAAAAAGCCCGCATTCGCGGGCTTTTTTACATCGCTAAGAAAAGCTTATTTCTTTTCTTTACGTGCTTTTACTTCTTCAATCACTTTGTCAGCAACGTTCTGAGGACATGCTGCATAGTGGCTGAATTCCATTGAGAACTGACCACGGCCAGAAGTCATGGTACGCAGGTGACCGATGTACCCGAACATTTCTGACAGAGGTACGTCAGCTTTGATACGTACGCCAGTCGCGCCCGCTTCCTGGTCTTTGATCATGCCGCGACGACGGTTCAGGTCACCGATAACATCACCCACGTGATCTTCAGGTGTGAACACGTCAACTTTCATCACTGGCTCAAGCAGCTGCGGAGCCGCTTTAGGCATTGACTGACGGAATGCACCTTTCGCTGCAATTTCGAACGCAATAGCTGATGAGTCAACCGCGTGGAAGGCACCGTCAAACAGCTCAACTTCTACGTCAAGAACCGGGAATCCTGCTACCGGACCTTCTTCCATCATGGCCTTGAAGCCTTTTTCAATCGCCGGGAAGAATTCTTTAGGAACGTTACCGCCCACAACAGTAGAAGAGAACGTGAAGCCTGAGTTTTGCTCACCTGGCTTGATACGGTAGTCGATTTTACCGAACTGACCAGAACCACCAGACTGCTTCTTGTGCGTGTAGCTGTCTTCAACTTCTTGCGTGATGGTTTCACGGTAAGCAACCTGCGGCTGACCTACTACCAGTTCAACACCGTAAGTACGCTTCAGGATGTCTACTTTGATATCCAGGTGCAGCTCACCCATTCCCTTAAGGATGGTTTCGCCAGAGTCTTCATCTGTTTCAACACGGAATGACGGATCTTCTGCAACCATTTTACCGATTGCGATACCCATCTTCTCAGAACCACCCTTGTCTTTAGGTGCTACTGCAATTGAGATTACCGGATCAGGGAAAACCATCGCTTCCAGTGTACAAGGATGTTTAACATCACAAAGTGTATGACCTGTCTGAACATTCTTCATACCCACAATCGCGATGATATCACCGGCATGCGCGCTGGTAAGTTCGTTACGTTCATCAGCCTGCATCTCAACCATACGGCCGACACGTTCGGTCTTGCCGGTAGCAGAGTTAAGAATGGTGTCGCCTTTGTTAAGCTTACCAGAGTAAACCCGTACGAATGTAAGCGCACCGAAGCGGTCATCCATAATTTTAAAGGCCAGAGCGCGCAGCGGCTCATCTACAGATACCGTCGCAACTTCACCGGTTTCCTCACCTTCTTTGTCAGTCAGCGGCTGCGGCTTAACTTCAGTCGGGCTTGGCAAGTAGTCAACAACTGCGTCCAGCACCAGTTGCATCCCTTTATTCTTAAAGGCAGAACCACAGAACGTTGGGAAGAACGCAAGGTCGCGGGTACCTTTACGAATACAACGTTTAAGCTCTTCAACAGACGGCTCTTCGCCATCCATATAAGCCATCATAAGGTCGTCATCTTGCTCAACCGCGGTTTCTACTAACATTTCATGGTATTCATTAACCTTGTCTACCATGTCAGCCGGTACGTCTTTGATTTCGTAGTTTTCAGGAAGACCCGTGTCATCCCAAACGTAGGCTTGTTTAGTCAGCACGTCTACCACACCGGAGAACTCATCTTCGATACCAATAGGCAGCGTCATAACAAGCGGCGTTGCGCCAAGCACTTTCTTCACCTGCCCTACCACACGGTAGAAGTCTGCACCCATACGGTCCAGTTTGTTGACGAAGATAATACGGGCAACTTCTGACTCGTTTGCATAGCGCCAGTTGGTTTCTGATTGCGGCTCTACACCACCAGAACCACAGAATACACCGATACCACCGTCCAGTACTTTAAGTGAACGGTAAACTTCAACAGTGAAGTCAACGTGTCCAGGAGTATCGATTACGTTTAAGCGGTGATTTTTCCACTCACAGGTAACAGCTGCTGACTGGATCGTAATACCACGCTCAGCTTCCTGTTCCATGAAGTCAGTGGTTGACTCACCATCGTGTACTTCACCGGTCTTATGGATTTTACCGGTAAGCTTCAAAATTCGTTCTGTAGTGGTAGTTTTACCCGCGTCTACGTGGGCGAAAATACCAATGTTTCTGTAATGAGATAAGTCTGCCATTAGTTCACTTTCGTTGGTTCAGAGTAAAAAAACGGCGGGATTATAAAGGATCTTCGTACCAGATTTACACCTTTTTCCGCCGAATGAGTAAAACTTATCCAGCGGCTCCGCGCCACATTTCAATAAAATTCTATTTAATCAACATCTTATAGAATTAAGGATGAATATCCCTAACTTATTATGCCGTAGTAGGATTACCGCCTATTCCTGTCGTATCACTGTCACGGTAATTTCGTCGCGATCATGATACAGGTGTCTGGCCTGAAGTGAAAATTTGATTTTCGCCTCAGCCAGTCTTTGTTTTAACAACGTGAGCGCTTCGGTAACCGTTTCGTAGCGTTTTTTCATCGGCAGTTTAAGGTTAAATATGGCATGGTCGGCTAATCCTTTCACCAGCCAGTCGCCCATTAACTTCGCGACCCGGTCGGGTTGCTCAATCATGTCACACACCAGCAGATCGACCCGCCCGTATTCGGGCTGGTAAGTAAAGCCATCCGCGGCTGCGTGCCCTACCAGCCCGGTGCGCATCAGCGCGTCATCGACCAGCCCGTTATCCACCGCTTCCACGTACATATCGCGGTGTACCAGCTGATAGGTCCAGCCGCCGGGGCAGGCCCCCAGATCCACAGCCCGGCCACCGGCACGCAGCACTTCTGCCCGCTGTGCAGGCGACAGCATACTGACAATCGCCTCCTCCAGCTTTAGCGTCGAGCGACTGGGGGCATCGGCCGGAAACTTAAGCCGGCAAATCCCCATTGGCCAGGGACTGCGGGTCGCCGGTAGCGAATACCCAACTTTACATTCGTCAAAGCCAGTGAAAAATACATGCACCACAGGTTGGTTGTTATCGTCCTGCTTACTGAGCACTCCGGCGCCCCGTAGTGCCTGTCTCAGCGGCACCACAAACTTACGGCAAAATTTGGCCAGCTGTTTGCCCTGGTCGGTATCCGGGTACTCGACCACCACATTTCCCGCCTGCCCGGTGTGGGCCACAATGTCACGGATAACACTGAGAATGGGCGAGATACGATCCTGTTTATCAATACTTGCCAGCGACGCCGTCACGGCCACCAGCTGACGCGGGAACACGGTATCCGCCACCGGCAATGCCGCGGCCAGGGTATGCAGCTCCTCTGCCTGGTAGAGCATGAAGCTGACAAAGCCTGAATGGGCAGACAGGGCCGGATAACCATACACGCCCTGCGCTGCAGCCAGTGCCGTTAACTCGCTGGCTGTGTCTTTCTCATAGCCGCTGCGGCAGTATGCCAGTAATTCAGTCATGTTGAGGCCCTTTACACAAAGCGGTAAGTAAACCCAGCCAGCCGAGTATGAAGAACACGCCACCGATTGGGGTGATGGGCCCGGCCCATGCTGCCTG
>JBPEWW010000041.1:0-5349 GCA_052032275.1 Alteromonas sp.
ACCAAAAAAGGCAACGCAGCGTACTGTTCGCTGCACGGTGAAAGCGTCACGTCTGCATACAATTCGTGGAATGCCTGGCGGGCGACTTCCAGCGGTGTATCAGGATAGTCGGTAATCGTACCGCTGGCCGTATGGGTTATTGTTACACGCTTATCTTTGGCCTCGCAGGTTAGCACCGGCGCCCAGACCATGATGTTGTAGCGCCCCTGACTCTGCCTGCTGCCTGCGGTATCGAACAACACTGCCCACGGCGTGGCGGAAACGTGTTGGAAGATATCAGCGAGAGACGCCGAATTTGCAGTCGGGAGTGGGCTAACGACAACGGAGTGCGATTCGAATGTGGTATTGATACTGCGTACCTCTCGACAACGGCCAAACATTTCAGGCGGGTTAATAGACCAGTACTGGAGCGCCGGACCCTTCGACCGCTAACGTGGTTTTTCTTGGTGCCACCGCGCCAGTTGCGCTAGTATACGCTTTTTTAGCACGCTAAGACCACGATAAGCCTATCAAAAGAGGATGCCATGACCGTTATCCGTCAACAAGACTTCATAGACAGCATCGAAGATGCGTTGCAGTTTATTTCTTATTACCACCCTCTGGATTATGTAAAGGCCGTTGAAAAGGCCTACGAAAAAGAACAGAGCCAGGCGGCCAAAGATGCCATGGCGCAAATACTGATTAATTCAAGAATGTCTGCGGAAGGCAAACGCCCACTTTGTCAGGATACTGGCATTGTGACCTGTTTCGTGAAAGTCGGGATGGGCGTAAGCTGGGACAAAACTGATTTGACCGTGCAGGAAATGGTGGATGAAGGAACCCGGCGAGCCTATACCAACAGTGATAACCCATTGCGGGCTTCCATTGTTGCCGATCCGGCTGGGGCGAGAAGTAACACGAAAGACAATACCCCGGCGGTGGTTCACATCGATATGGTGCCCGGCGATAAAATTGAAGTGATGATTGCGGCAAAAGGCGGTGGCTCAGAAAATAAATCTAAAATGGTGATGCTTAACCCCAGTGATGACATCGTTGACTGGGTCGTGAAAACGCTGCCTACTATGGGCGCAGGCTGGTGTCCACCTGGCATGCTGGGGATCGGTATCGGTGGAACCGCTGAAAAAGCGGCCGTTCTGGCGAAAGAATCTCTGATGGATCCGGTTGACATACAGGAGCTCATCGAGCGTGGCCCGGAAACGACTGATGAAAAGCTCCGTCTGGAGATCTTCGAGCGTGTAAATAAACTGGGCATCGGTGCGCAGGGCCTGGGTGGATTGACGACCGTGGTGGACGTTAAGATTAAATCGATGCCGACTCACGCGGCCTCTAAGCCGGTGGCGATGATCCCCAATTGCGCTGCCACCCGTCACGCGCATTTTTATCTGGATGGCTCTGGCCCTGCCGAGCTGAAAGCCCCGAAGCTGGAAGAGTGGCCGCAGGTTACCTGGGAAGTGGGCAATAATACCCGGCGTGTGAACCTGGATGACGTCACCAAAGATGACATTCAGGAATGGAAAGTCGGTGAAACCGTGTTGTTGTCAGGCAAAATGCTAACCGGCCGAGATGCCGCGCACAAACGTATCCAGACGATGCTGGAAAATGGCGAAGGTCTGCCTGACGGCGTTGATTTGACTAACCGGTTTATTTACTACGTAGGACCGGTGGATGCCGTAGGCGATGAGGTTGTGGGGCCTGCCGGTCCAACTACTGCCACGCGGATGGACAAATTTACTGACATGATGCTGGATAAAACCGGTCTGATTGGCATGATTGGTAAAGCCGAGCGGGGACCGGCAACTGTCGATTCCATCGCCAAACATAAAGCCGTCTACCTGATGGCAGTAGGTGGCGCGGCGTATCTGGTTTCAAAGGCCATAAAAAAATCCCGGGTGGTGGCATTTGAAGAGCTGGGTATGGAAGCCATCTATGAATTTGAAGTAGAGGATATGCCAGTCACCGTTGCCGTAGACAGTACCGGGGCAAATGCCCATGAAACCGGGCCAGCAATCTGGCAGGCTAAAATTGCGGAACTGGACAGCGAACTGTCGAAATAATCGCCGCGCTCGTTTAAAAAAGGCGGACGGTAACGTGCCGCCTTTTTTACTGCTTATCGAATCAGGGATTGTCTGACTATGTTGCAACTAAATGAAATTCAGCTGGCGATGCTTGCCGGAGGCTTTGCCTGCGGAACTATGGTGACTTACCTGCTGTCAAGAAGTGCGGCTAAACAACGCTATGCAGCATTGGAGGATAGTGCCTTACAGACCGCCGCTGAACTGGAGCAACTCAGGCAACAGCGTGATGTGCAGGTGGCAGAGAAGGACACTGTAATTGCAGAACAGCACCGTGAACTTATGAGTATGCAAAGCCAGCTGGGTGAGTTACGACAACAAGCACAGCAGCTTGCCCAACTTCAGCAGGATTATCGTGCGCAGCTGGATGAATATAAGCAGTTGCAGTCTGCACACGCAGCATTGCAGGCAAGACATGATGCGCAGGCAGCCAGGATGTCCGAGGTGCAGCGCGGCCACGATGAAAAGCTGGCACTAATGGAAGCTGCCGAACAGCGTTTACAAACCCAGTTTGAAAACCTGGCGAATAAGATTTTTGAGTCAAAGAGTGAAAACTTCTCAAAGCAAAGCCAGTCTGGGCTGGAGTCCATTCTTACCCCACTGAAAGAACAAATCGAAACATTTAAGCGGCAAATCAGTGATCAGTACGTACGCGAAGGACAGGAGCGGGCATCACTGAAGACAGAAATTTTATCACTCAAGGAGCTGAACCAACGCATCACAGAAGAAGCTAACGCATTAACCATGGCCCTGAAGGGAGATAATAAAAAGCAAGGGAACTGGGGGGAAGTGGTACTAGAGCGGATCTTAAAGGAATCCGGTTTGCGGGAAGGTCATGAATTTGAAACGCAGGTATCATTGCGCGCCCATGACGGTAAATTACAACAGCCTGATGTCGTGGTGCATTTACCAAATGACAAGGATGTGATCATCGATGCGAAAGTCAGCCTGTCAGCCTACGAGCGCTTTTTTAATACCGATGACGAAGAGCTGCGCAGGCAACACCTTAAAGATCATGTGGCATCTTTGCGGGGACACATAAAAGGGTTGGGCGCGAAGGATTACCAGGAGTTGGATGGCTTACGTACCCTGGATTATGTACTGATGTTCATACCGGTAGAGCCGGCATTTTTGTTGGCGGTGGAAGAAGAGCCGGAGCTGGTAACTTTGGCGTTAAATCATAATATTATGCTGGTCAGCCCGACCAACTTACTGGTTGCGTTGCGCACAATTAATAATATCTGGCAATACGAATACCAAAACCAGAACGCGCAGAAAATTGCCCAGCACGCCGCCAAGCTCTACGACAAATTCAGCGGATTTGTCACCGATATGGAAAAAATTGGTAAATCGCTGGATACCACGCAAAAGCATTATGAGGGCGCCTTCAACAAGCTGAGTCAGGGGCGTGGAAATATCGTACGGCAGATTGAGCAGTTCAGAAAACTGGGCGTACAACCGAGCAAGTCTTTACCCGTTTCTGTCGCAAGTCAGGTGGAAGACGAAGAGGTAATTGAATAGACGGTGTCCTGATGATAGGCGGCCGCGCGATTACGGCCTTCTGTTTTTGCAGAATACAGTGCCCGGTCTGCCTGAATGAGTAACGAGTCTAATGAAGAGGCCTGTTTTGAACTGGCTATGCCAACACTGACCGTAATGGTGGAGTCGGTATGAGACCAGCTGTTCTGGCTGAAGTTATCGACCAGTTTGGCTGCTACCTGCTGGGCAGCGCGCAGCGAGGTTTCTGGCAGCGCCACTAAAAATTCTTCGCCACCAAACCGGCTGCAAATGTCAGACTTTCTGAGGTGTTTTCGTAACGAGTTAGCCAGGTGAATAATGGCCAGGTCGCCCACATGGTGACCGTGGGTATCGTTAATATGCTTAAAGTGATCAACGTCTACCATTAATACACAAAACTCCTGCTGCTGGTTTTTGTGCTCTACCCATAAATTATCCAACTCATCAGACATCGCGCGTCGGTTCAACAGGCCGGTCAGTTGATCCCGATGAGCAAGAAACTTCATCCGCATGATTAACCGGGTAATGGTTGTGGCCATGGCGGTGATATTCAGTAGTAAGGCTACCGATAAAAACGCCCATAAAAATGCTGCATTGTTATAATCCTGTGTAAATAAATACCCGGCCACCACCTCCGGGGCAAACAACAAACACAGTATTTTTATGCCAATGAGTCCGGTTAGCAAAATGTCCGGTGCCGTAAACAAGCGCGCGACTAATGGCGAAAACTCATGGTATAGCGCCCTGTACTTGGATATGGATGTGCTTAGCAGGCAGGCACCGGTCAGCAGATAAACGAAAGCGCTCAGTCCCCATTTGCTCATTGGCGTGATTGCAGCAAGGCCAAGCGCAACAAACAGCGCACCAATAATACTCACCACCAGCCTGGTGCGAAATTTACTGCGAAAAAGTTGAGTAATGGCCACTTGATAGGCGAGCGTAGTTAGCAAGAAGGCCGCGTCTGCGAGTAACCAGGCAAAAGTGCCGGTCTGTTCGGTGCGTAGCTGGCTAATTAAAATGGCCAACACCAGGCAAAGGTTGGTGAGTGCGAAACGAATACTTGCCCGTTTGTATAATTTTAGTGGGCTGGCTAGCAACGCCCAGGTGCACCCCGCGAGCGCCGCTGCCAATGCAATCACAGAAATAAGCTGTACACTTGATGTGTCCACTCACGTTCCCTCAATCAGGCGTAAGCTCGCTGCGAACGCCTATACTTTACCCATGTTGCTTGCTGATTAACGGTACTGAAGCTACCTAGTTCGTTATTGTTACTATCTCGTATATATTTTGTAAAGTATAGTGTGGAATAGAATAACTTCGTGGTAGCGGTAAAGGTGTAGCCAGAGGAGCATTGTTATGTGTGGGCGACTAAATGTCACCGACTCTCCGGGGATCAGAAGTTTGTGCGAGCAACTGGAGATTTCACTGTGGCCAGACTCCGGCCTGGTGAAACGACGCTTTTTGCGGGCAACTGATCGTGTTTCCATAGTGCTGGAACGCGACGGCAAACGAGAGATGCATAATGCAATCTGGTGGTTATTGCTGGACAAACACTCTGGTTCAACCGGCACGGTGTTCAAGCCGTCCAGATATACGTCATTTAATACCCGCTCTGACAAGCTAAATGTTCCACGCAGCGCTGGCTACAAACCTTTCCGGGAGCAGCGTTGTGTCATACCTGCTGCAGGTTTCGGGGAAACACTTGGCAAAGGTGCCAGTGCCCTATATCACGACCTGATCGCCGATCCAAACGAATCCC
>JBPEWW010000410.1:0-1870 GCA_052032275.1 Alteromonas sp.
CATTGTTGAGCAAAGCGGAGGCAAATGTTTGTGGCGCACACCCGCTAATCAAGAATAATTTCAGGAGTGAGTGGTGGTGAAGTATTTGCTGGTTGGAATGGCCGTGTGGACGCTGGGCGGCGTCGTGCATGCACAGGATACCCAGTCGCCGCCGACGGGGGCAGACCGCGTCCAGGACACCCCCGCTGATGCCAGTGTACAGGAGGCCGGGCAGGCAGCTCTCCCTTCGCCACTGACCGAGCTGGGCTCCGAATTTCAAAACTCTATAGAATTACTGCGTAACCGATTTCGCATCGACTACGAAGTAGACGAAATCACCATGGTGTTTTTCCGTGAATACGGATCGGCGCCCGTAGTGTTGGTCAGGCCCGATGGCTC
Source organism: Alteromonas sp. (assembly GCA_052032275.1). GTDB lineage: Bacteria > Pseudomonadota > Gammaproteobacteria > Enterobacterales > Alteromonadaceae > Alteromonas. The sequence goes on from JBPEWW010000410.1 coordinate 379, forward strand.
TAAGCTATTTCAGAGTCAGGCCGAGGAAAACGGCATATTCTGGTACGATGCTGACACTTTTGACATGGTCAGCATTAAAGAACCGGTGGCCGGGCCCTGGCAGGCGGTGGGGCGCATTTTGCCTGAGAGCCGGGTCATGGTGTTATCTGATCTTGCGCTGCATGCCGAGCCGCTTCCCACTATTCTCTTTTCCGGTGAAATTCTCAAAAGTACCGCCCATCTGACCAACGACGGTAATCCGATTGATTATAACCAGTTTCGTGATGTGGTAGAGCTGACCATTGAAATGACCAGCACCAATAACCCCGATTTCGACAACTTTGGCGCCAACGATGAGCTGATCGCGACATTTGAAGATAATGGCCGGGGAATGGACGAAGCGCCGCTGGATGGCACCTTTACCGGACAGTTCAACCTGTCGGTCCCGGCAGGCGAGTGGACGCCCATTTTTACCGTCACCACCCCGATGTTTTCCCGTCAGCAAATTGGTGAGCCTATTCGGCTGTACGCCAACCCTGTTGAACTGGATGTTGAGCTGGACGGCGGCGGGGATGGGTATCACAAGCTGTTAATTGACGTAGACCGCGAGCTGGTGGACATCGAAACGCTGCTGGTAGACGGTAAGGTGCGTTTTCCCAATGGCGATATGCAAACCTTTTCGCTGACTGAGCCGAGCACCGCGGCCCGTGAGCATTTGATTGTCGCGTATGAGGAAGGTGTGTTCCGGGTCAAACTGACCGCCTTCGGCACCACCTCGGAAGGCCGGGAATTTATTCTGGATGTGCCTGAATATACGTTTCTGGCCGAGGCACCAGAGCCGGAAGTGGTAGATCCGATGCTTAGCGATACAGCAGCCACCCCGTCGGCGCCCGACGAACCGGTTAGCGAACCGGCCATCGTCACCGCGCAACCGGAAACCGCGCCTGTTAAGGATGAGATGGACACCGGCAAACTGATGACACTGTTACTCGCCGTTAACGGCACCATTCTGGGGCTGGGGGTCGTTGTTGCGGTGTTTATTATGCTGCGCCGACGACAGCGGGGGACACCGGCTCCGGCTATGGAGGCGGATGCGCCGCCATCCAGTTCGGCAAAGCCGGGTATCCTGGCTAAACTCACCGGGTTGTTTAAGAAGCGTCCACCTGCAGACACGCACTAAATCAGCCTGAACAGGCAAGAATTGTCGATAAATAAAACATTCTGATGAAATTGCATGCAAACGACCCGCAGATGACGATTTTATTCAAAAAAAGCATTGACTCTATTTGGGTGAAACCGTATTATCTGCGCCGCAGTGAGGGCAGGGCGATTAACCAATCGCAATTAACTCACTGAAAGTATTGAAAAAGTGGAGCGGTAGTTCAGTTGGTTAGAATACCGGCCTGTCACGCCGGGGGTCGCGGGTTCGAGTCACGTCCGCTCCGCCACTTCAACACAAAAAACTAAAGGTTTTGGAGCGGTAGTTCAGTTGGTTAGAATACCGGCCTGTCAC
>JBPEWW010000411.1:0-1921 GCA_052032275.1 Alteromonas sp.
GCGTTCGACCCCGCAATTACCCGGCAGGCGGCTGAACAGGTTTGGCTGACAACGCCCCGAAAAACTTTCCTTGTGGAGGAGAACGGGCACTGTATCGGGACCTATTACCTGAAAACCAACCAGGCTGGACCGGGCAGGCATGTCTGCAACTGCGGCTATATGGTAGCGGCCAGCGCACGGGGCAAAGGCCTGGCCACAGCGATGTGCGAGCACTCGCAACAGATCGCCAAAGATCTCGGCTACCTGGCCATGCAATTTAACTTTGTGGCTTCCACCAATACCGGCGCCATTAAACTCTGGGAAAAGCTGGGATTTGATATTGTCGGTCGCCTGCCAAAGGCCTTCAGGCATCCCACTGCCGGGCTCATCGATGCATTTGTAATGTATAAATGCTTGTAGGGGGGGAGCTCGTGTGCGCTGCCCGCAGGCTTCTGCGCGGCGAAGCGCTCACCCGGTGAGCGGCTGGTCTCAGCCCGTCTGAATGTATTACAAGGAAATCAAAATATGTCGAAAATTACCTTCAGCCAGGAGGAAAAAGCCGCCATGGTGGAAAAGCTGCAGCGCTACTTTGAGCGTGAAATAGAGCAGCCACTGGGTCAGTTTGATGCAGAGTTCCTGCTGGACTTTTTCTCTGAGGAAATCGGGGCGTATTACTACAACCGCGGGCTGCATGATGCCCGGGCCATTTTTGAACAGCGGGTCAGTGCCATTGACGAAGACATTTATGCCATTGAAAAGGCGGTACGCTAATGCTGTGTGCCGCCGTCCGCTTAAGGCAAGCGGCGGTGAAGATAAAGCCGCATTAGCCAATCAGGCGCCACTGCGCGTAAATGCTGTTCCTCGCATTGCAGGCAAAATACAGTTCCACCTCTCATAAAATAGTAGTAGGCTGCTGAGAACAACAGGAATGTGTTGCAGGTTCCCGCGTTGTGAAGCGCGCAGTGCTAATCGGTTAGGCCGGCTCAATGGATGGCCAGTCTCGAAGAGGACAGAGCCTGCCGAAATAATAAAAAGTGGTGGTGGTCATGCGGTGTGTACAACGCATACTTTTGGTGTTGCTTGTCGGTTTGATAAGTTTACGGGCTCATGCACAGGAGAGCCTGGTGCTCGATGAAGCGCAGCTGGATATGGCGCATTATCAGACGCTAATGACCAATGCCCCTGCCGATCTCATTAGCCAGCTTACGCCCCATTTAAATGACGCGCCTCCCCCCGGTCAGGTCCCCTTGCAGTTACAGATTCGTTATCTGCTTGCCAGCACTTATTATCACTTGTCGCAGCGCAGTAACATTGCGCCGGTAGCCGGGCCGGGACTGCAACTGGCCCGGGACTATAATGATGCCCACTATGAATCGCGCTTTCTGGGCATACTGGCGATTGCCGTGCTGGGTCAGGGAGAAACCGATCAGGCCACGGCGTATGCCAACGACGCGTTACAGATTGCCCGCACCCTGGCGCCCGACTCCACGCTGCACGGCGAAGTGCTGCTGCTCGCCGCGCAGGTGTATTATGAGTCGGGTGCCATTCAGAATGCCCTGAAGGTGATGGTGAAAGCCAATGATGTATTTGCCGGGCTAAATGATCAGAAAAACCGCTCGGAGGCCCTTGCCAGTATTGCCCTGATGTACGATGAGCTGGGCCAGCCCGAGCAGGCACTTGATTATCATTTTAAGTCCCTTGAGCTGATTGATGTTAACCAGAACCGCGTAGAAGCCTCAATTACTTACTACAACATTGCGCTGACCTATCGCAACATGGCAAACCCGCAGCAAGCCCGTGAATATGCACAGCTGTCATTGGAATTCGCATTAGAGGCCGAGGACACGGTGGGCGCCGCCTATGCCCGCTATGAACTGGCTCATCTGGATGAAGAGGCCGGTAAGCTGGAAAGTGCGCTGCGCATGGCAAACGACATCCTGCC
>JBPEWW010000412.1:0-8134 GCA_052032275.1 Alteromonas sp.
CAGGGCAAAACAGGTAAGCGGGATCGCCAGTAACACATATCCCGAAGGCGCACTCAGCCATAACGAGCGCACGTCGTCATGCAGCGCCAGGTTGGCAATGCTCACACCAAGAATGCCGATAGCGAGTACCACCAGTCCGCGCCGGGCCCAGCTAAAGGCTTTTTCCTGAAGCTGATTTTCCGCTTTCATAATCAGCCAGCAGGCACCGATAAATGCGTAGGCGGCCGTGACCCCAAGCGCGGCGAGCAGTGCAAACCCCTGCGCCCACAAGTCGGTACGTAAGCCGGTAACAAAAATACCCAGCATATAGCCCTGCGCGAGTGTGGTGAGTAGCGAGCCCCATTTAAAACAGAGATCCCAGCTGCGTTTTTTTACCTGCGCGACTTTGGCGCGAAAGTCGAAGGACACGCCGCGCAGGATCAGGCCAAGCAGCATCAGCGTCGCGGGGATATACAACGTTTGCAGAAAGGCACTGTGCGCCTCCGGAAACGCGAACAGCAATAACCCCACGGCCAGTACCAGCCAGGTTTCATTGGCATCCCAGTAAGGGCCAATCGAGGCAATCATATCGTCGCGGAATTTTTCTTCCCGGGGTGGCAGTAACACGCCTACTCCCAGGTCGTAGCCGTCGAGGATCGCATAGAGCAGTACGGCCAGACCCAGCAGGCCAATGTAAATATCCCCCAGCGTTTCTGCAGATAAATTTTCAAATGGCATAACAACCTCTTAGGTATTGGCGGGCGACATTTTGCTGGCTTTGGCCTTTTCCCGCTCTTCGCTGGTAATTTCTTCCAGCTCGACAGCCCGTCGGCACATCAGCATTAAGGTAGCCATATACGACACCAGCAACACGGCATAAATAATGGCGTATAAAGTAAAGGAAAAGACCACATTGCCGGTAGGGAGCCCGGTGACCGCATCGGCGGTTTTCAACACCCCGGATACCAGGTACGGCTGGCGGCCAATTTCAGTCACATACCACCCGGCCAGCGTGGCAATCCAGCCACTGAACGCCATGCCTACAAATACTTTTTTCATCCAAAGTGGTAACTCTCCCCGTCGCCACAGCATCAGTGACGCGGTCCACGACACCACTAACATCAACAGTCCCACGCCGATCATTACCCGAAAGCTATAGAATACCTGGGCCACCGGCGGGTGTTCGCCTTTAAAATCATTCAGGCCCTGAACTTCGCCGTTAAAATCGTGAGTAAGAATGAAACTGGCCCCACCGGGAATGCCCAGTTCAAAGTGGTTCTCCCGCGTCTCTTCATCCGGCACCGCAAATAACAGCAATGGCGCGCCTTCGGTGGTGTCCCACAGCCCCTCCATCGCTGCCACCTTCTGTGGCTGATGTTTTAACGTATTCAAACCGTGCATATCGCCGGCGAAAATTTGCAAAGGAATGAGAATAGCCGCGGTGTACGTGGCTACCTTTAGCGATTTTTTCGGTGCCTCCTTGCTGTCACCTTTTAACATGCGGTACGCCGATAACCCGGCAATCAGAAAGCTGGCGGTTAACCCTGATGCCAGCATCATATGCACAAACCGGTAGGGGAAAGAGGGGTTGAATATGATTTGGCTCCAGTCTCTGGCATACACCACGCCGTCGATCACCTCGTGACCCTGCGGGGTGTGCATCCAGCTATTCAGAGACAGGATCCAGAACGCCGAGGTACTGGTTCCCAGGGCAACTATAAAGGTCGCCAGGGTATGCACCCAGTTGGGCACCTTACGGATCCCAAACAGCATGATCCCTAAAAAGGTGGCTTCCAGAAAGAAGGCGGTCAGTACCTCATAGCCGAGCAGGGGGCCGGCCACATTGCCGACTTTTTCCATAAAGCCGGGCCAGTTGGTCCCGAACTGAAAGGACATGGTAACCCCGCTGACCACACCCAGTGCAAAGGTTAACGCAAACACCCGCACCCAAAAGCGGTACATACGCATCCATACCGGATTGTCAGTGGTGTCAGAGCGAAGTTTGAAGTAAAACAAAAACCACGCCAGTGCCATGGTGATGGTGGGAAATAAAATGTGAAAACTGATATTCAACGCAAACTGCAAACGTGATAACAGAAACGCGTCCACAATGGCCTCCTCAATTAGCGGTAGTTTTACCGGGTACTAGTTTGTCCTTAAACTCAAGAATTCGTCCCACCCCGGAACCCAGTTTCATCAACGTGGTGAGTTTTTCGGGGCCCAGTGATTGCAACTCCTGAGACCACGCCGTAACCGATTCCAGTAAGTCATGTATTTCAGTCAGCGTGTGCTGGGCATGCTCTTCATTGCTGTTCGATGGCGCGTCGAGTAATAAGTCACGTAACAGACTCAGGGTTGGATCAATCTCGCGCTTTTTTCTTTCCTCAAAGACCCGGTTAGCCAGCTCCCAAATGGTTCCGGCCGGGACGAAAAAGTCTTTACGCTCACCGGGCACAAGCTGAGTTTTAATTAACCGCCAGGATTGCAGCTCCTTCAGCCCCATACTCACATTGCCCCGGGAAATGTTAAGCGCATCGGCAATTTCCTGGGCGGTAACGGGGCGTTCATTCAGTGCAATCAGGGCCAGTATCTGGCCCACGGTACGGTTAAACCCCCAGCGGCTGCCCATTTCACCGAAGTGCATGACGGCGGAGGTGATAAGCGGTGTCATTTTCATTTGTGGCAAATATTGAAGTTTCAGAAATTACTGAAACTTTATGCTAATTAGGTGGCAGGGTCAAGATTATATTGCCCGTGCCGCTAGCGAGGACGTGGGCTAATGCAAGCCTGTCAGCAAAAAACGTGTGTATATGAGGACAGAGATTTGGTTTTGCACACTAAACGTAAAAACGCCCCGCCAGGCTAACCGGCGGGGCGTTTTCGTTTTATGCGATTTAAAGTAGCGCTTATTTACAGGTGCGACATCGCGCAGCCACAGCCAAAAGGCCGAGGCTCAACAGCGCAATGGTAGAGGGGGCAGACACCTGTTGCGGGCGGCGGGATAACTCATCCATCGACACAGCGCGGTTGTAAATGCGAATGTCATCGATATTGCCTACCGCCGGGTTGTACCAGGGATCACCCGCGTACACATTGATGGGATCCGCGTTGGTGTACGGCGTGTTAGCGCCGCTGATCGTTTGCAACACAGTGCCATCCAGGAACAGTCTTACATTGCTGCCGTCATCCACCATAGCGATGTGATGCCATTCGTTTGCATCAACGCCCAACGGCGCAGTATCGGAAAAACCATTGTTCCACGAACCTGAAGTACTGATCCTGCTGTGCAGTCTCGTATTATTCGGCGTCAGCCAAAACCCCGGCCAGCGTTGATTATTGGTATTGCCGATATGCAAAATGCTGCCCCAGCCACTCTCTGTCCCTGTGATATTCAGATAAAAGCTCACAGTAAAAGCGGAGGAGTTATAGGGTGACATCGAACCCAGCAGCTGATTTTTTGACAACGCAATACCATCGCGGGTTGTGGTGTCAGTGTCATACCAAAATAACAAAGAAGGGTCGCTGCTGGTAATTACGCTGGCATTGGCAGTACACGCCATGCACAAGGTGGCTGCGGCAATGAGTCGGGTAAAGATTTTCACGGGATATCCTTATCTAATTTTTATATAAAGAGTTGCGAAGTTAGACTTAGCAAAACACATGCCACATAAAAACACCATATATAACAAGCGGTTGCTTGTTGTTCTGGTTGTATGCGTAAAGAAAGCTGACAGCGACTTGCTGATTTAAATACTATTAAAGTGTTATGTAACTCGGCAAAAAGAAACAAAAACCAATAAATTAGTGTGAGTTTCACAAAAGTTTCACATTCGTTTGGTTAGATAACCACCTACGGATGATATACAGCGCATGGATGCTCTATATAACTATAACTACGAGCCGTACCATGCATTACACACGACACGCGTTACCCTGGCTGGTAAGCCCGCTACTTTTTATTGCTTCCCATGCTTTCGCTGCCCCGCCTGCGGGCTATTATTCAACCGTCAACGACAGCAATGCCAGCACCCTCCGGGACAGTTTGCACGATATCATTGATGATCATCAGCGCTTCCCTTACACCTCCTCCGCCACGGACACCTGGGATATTTTAGAAGCTGCCGACGAAGATCCGGCCAACCCAGGCAACGTGATTACAATTTACCGCAACGAGACCTACCCCAAACAAGGGGGCGGCAACACGTTTTATAACCGTGAGCACAGCTGGCCTAAATCCTACGGCTTCCCGAATGACGGCAGCAGCAACTCTGCTTATACCGATGCCCACCATTTATTTATTGCTGACAGCGGCTACAACTCATCACGCAGTAACAAGCCCTACGCCGAGTGCGATATTAACTGCAATGAAAAAACGACCACGCTGAACAATGGCCGCGGCGGCAGCACTGCGGACTCCAACTTTACCGCCGGTGCCTACGCGGACGGCAGCTGGGAAACCTGGGATGGACGCAAGGGCGATGTGGCCCGTGCCCTGATGTATATGGCAGTCCGCTATGAAGGAGGCAAGCACGGTGTTACCGGTCATGATGAACCAGACCTTATCCTCACCGACGATCGCGCGCTGATAGCCAACTCGAATGTGGGCGCAAACATTTCTGTGGCTTACATGGGCCTGCGTTCTGTGCTCATAAACTGGCACAATAATGATCCGGTAGATGACTTCGAGCGCCGTCATAACGACGCCGTGTATGCCCATCAGGGCAACCGCAACCCGTTTGTCGATCACCCGGAATATGCCCGTTGTGTGTTCGAAAGTATTTGTGCCGGTGGCGGAGGCGATTCGACAGCCCCTCTGCCGCCCACCGGCCTGATTTCACAAAGCGCTCCCGGGGAAGTAACTTTGAACTGGGATGCTAATAGTGAAAGTGATTTAGCGGGCTACCATGTCTATCGCCGCCTGGCCGCTTCCGGTGCTTATAGCCGGCTGTCTGGCAGCGTGATCACGGCCAGTAGCTATGTTGACACCACCGTGGATACCGCCACCGCGTATGACTATGTGGTTACCGCTGTGGATACCTCCGCCAATGAATCGCCTTACAGCAATACCACGACACTGACTACAGACAGTGCCGCCGGGGGTGGTACGGCGCAGGTCTGGATAAACGAACTGCATTACGATAACAGTGGCTCGGACAGCAACGAATTTGTCGAGCTGGCGGGTAGTGCGGGCACGGATATTAGTGGCTATCAGCTACTGGCCTACAATGGCAATGGCGGTAGCGTGTACAAAACGGTTACCCTTACAGGCACGATTGCCGACCAGCAGGGCGGCTTTGGCACGCTACAGGTGACGGTCAGCGGACTGCAAAACGGCGGTCCGGATGGCATTGCGTTAGTGGACAGCAACGGTACTGTGCTGCAGTTTCTCAGTTATGAAGGCAGTATGACCGCCAGCGACGGAGCCGCCGCCGGGACTAGCTCTACCGATATAGGGGTAGCCGAGTCGGGCAGCACGCCCGTAGGGTATTCATTGCAGTTGGTGGGTGAGGGCAGTCGCTACAGTGACTTCACCTGGCAGGCTCCTGATGCGCATAGCGCCGGACAGGTAAACGCTGCGCAAATATTTAGCGGGGGGCAAAGCAATACAGCACCGATAGCGGCGTTCAGCGAAATGTGTAGCAATCTGGTGTGTGATTTTGATGGCAGCACCAGCAGTGATGCGGACGGCGTGATCACCACTTATGCCTGGGATTTTGGTGAAGGCAGCACCGCCAGCGGCGAGCTGACAGCGCATTCTTTTGCGCAGGCCGGCACATACCTGGTCACGCTGACCGTCACCGATAACGACGGTGCCAGCGCGCAATACCAGGTTAATGTGACAGTGGAGGCCGCAACGGTACCGCCATGGATCAACGAAGTTCACTATGACAACGACGGTGCCGACACGGGTGAATTTATTGAGGTAGCCGGCCCGGCTGGTACCGACCTCAGCGGCTGGACGCTGGCACTCTACAACGGCAATAACAGTGCGGTGTATCACACCGAGTCGTTGCAGGGTGTGATAGCCAGCCAGCAGGGGGGCTATGGAACCCTCGCGTTTGCCATCAGCGGGATCCAAAACGGCGCGGCGGATGGCATGGCGCTGGTGGATGCCAGCGGTAGCGTGGTGCAGTTTCTGAGTTACGAGGGCAGCCTGACTGCCGTCAGCGGCCCGGCCAGTGGCATGACATCAACTGACATCGGCGTCAGCGAAAACAGCAGCACCGCGCAGGGCACGTCGTTGCAGCTCGTCGGGGCGGGTGGTCAGTATGACGATTTCAGCTGGCAGATGCCGGCGGCGCACAGCCAGGGCGGCATTAATGCCGGCCAGAGCTTCTAACGATTAAGCAGGGATTATGGCGTTGGCTGAGCCAACCGTCATGTTTATTCTGTTATTACCGCAGCCCGGTACAGGGTTACCGGGCTGCGGTTCACCAGCGCTTTATCATGCGCTCATACACTTCCGGATCCAGCAGGCTGGGACGTAACGCTGGCGTAATATCACTCAGCGCCGCCGCTGCTGCCTGCCAGTTGTCGTACCGGGTACCATCTATGATAAATGTCGATGCCGGGGTGGCTTTTACACCGTCCAGTGAATAGGCCAGCGACAGGATCCCGGGTTCGAGCCGGGCATGGGCCACATCGACCGAGCTGATATATTCGGCCACGCCATCACCGTTGGTATCTTTAGTTAACCAGGCAACCCCTAACAGCTGGTTGTAGGTACCGTCCTGCTGCATGCCTGCAATCACCTCGTTAAAACTCTCAATCACGGCCTCGGCGCCGGGTAAATCCTGACGTAACGATACTCGCAGATTAGATCTGATCAGCGGTGCCGCCGAGAAATACAGTAATTCCTCATTGTCATCCCGCAACAACCGGTTAAATTCGTCTATCAGTAGCCGGGTCGAGATAAGGTAAGGAGCCCGCTCGTCAGCCAGTTGCCGGAATGCATCGTAGGTGCTGGGGTTGCGTGACCATTTGATGTCTTTAAGTAGCCGGAAGCGGTCGGTATTGCCGAACCGGTTCTCGACTGCCACCCGGCTATCGGCCAGGTGCGGGATGAGCCGGATATCTGTGACACGCTGTGCTTTGCTGGTGGCATACAGGTAAAGGGGCAGATAGGGGGCGGAATACACAAACTTGTCATGCTGGTTGTCGAGATCCTGAAACGCATACTCCCCGTCCAGCTTGCCAGACAGCAGTCCGCTGCCTAAAAAAGCCCGGCGCATCACGGTTAATTCCAGCTCGGTGTCCATGCGGGAAAAGGCTTCCTGCATAATCGCGTTCAGTCTGGCGGGCTCGCCCTCATCGTCAATATAGGTGGCGAGCGGTGAGGCGCCCAGTGTAACGGCGTGGACCGGCATGAAAGTGACGGCACTGATCAGAATTCCACAGGCCAGCTTTTTCAACACGGCAACCAACTTTCCCATATACAGCTCTCTTGTGGTCAGCAACAAATTTTAATACTCACCTCAGCTTACATGAAAACCACCAGGTCTGCCTGTTTCAACGAAATGTCAGGCTGGACAGTGTAAATATTGAGGTGAACGCAGAACTACCGAAGAACAGTCTGGGCGTAGAAGGGACACGCTGGATATCAGTGAGGTCAGGTAGAAAAGGAAAATACATGCAGCTGTGTGACCACAGCTGCATTACCGGGCTTATTCGCCGAAACTGCCGGCCGGGCCGGGATAGACCACCGGACTTTCGTAACCGTCTTTGCTGACGCTGGCTACACCGAAGAAGTAATTATCAATGACAATATTTTCCAGCGTGGCCGTTGTGACATTTCCTACATAGCGGCTGTACTCCCACTGCGGCGCATCGGTGTGACGCCAGTACACCTTGTACCCGGCAAGTTGCGGGTTCTGCTCGCTGTCCAGGGCATCCCAAGACAATGTGGTAGATGGCTGTACCGCACCTTCGATATCCACATTAACCGGCGGGTTGGGTGCCCAGGCCATGCTGGCCAGGGTGGCCGCGTTCAGCGAGGTCAGCTTCGCCGCATAATCGAAATTCACGCCATCCAGCGTGTCGCCATATTGAATACCGTTTTCAGTACGCAAATCCTGATGCTGGCGGTGATAATTTTCATTGGTTTCCATAATGCGAATACCCGGATAGCCCAGGTCGTTAAACGGGCGGTGGTGAC
>JBPEWW010000413.1:0-12733 GCA_052032275.1 Alteromonas sp.
CTGGCGCTGCTCCTCGATGGGCAGACAGGGCGACACCGACGACCAACAGAATGGAGCCACCGCCCCACCCCGCTGACTGCCGGGTCTTTTCTTCTGCCGCCGGGTAATGCCGGTCAGGACAACCTGGCTGCCACCTTTTTCGGCAGGTATTTCTCTACCGCCTTTCCAGTGACGGCCCATACCAGTACGGCGCTCCAGGCCACAACCGACAGGCCGGCCGGCACACAGGCAATGGCGATCAGTTTCGCCTGTTTACGGTTAAACAGCAGGGCTAACCCTACCGGCAGAAACCATACTGCCACGACCAGGGCACTGACTATGACCAGCTGAAATCCCGTTACATCCTGAAATTGCGCTAAAAACTCACTCATTGTAAAACTCCGTGTTTAGTTGTTATATCCCTCTAGTCGGCCGCCATCGGTTTTTATTACACGCGGTGCGAAATATTTCTGATCAAGTGACGAATAAGGCGCGCAGCCGGTATTGACTGACTGCGTGCTAATAGCCATACGGAGCATAGCGCTGTCGGCGCTGGCATATGAACCACATTTGCTGCATGCTAGTACTACTTGCTGGAGATAACCAAAGAGAACAATAACCATGCAGACCCTGAAGAAACTTTTTCCCACCACCGCCCTGGTAGCAGCCCTGTTTTCACCGCTGGCCATGGCAGACGATCACAGCACTCACGGGGAGGTTGATCACAGTCACCGCAGTGAGGCGAATCAGCAGCGCGATGAGTTCCGTCAGCCCTACCGCACGCTGGCTTTTTTCGGCGTGGAGCCAGGCCATAAAGTGATTGAAATCCTGCCGGGTGGCGGCTGGTACACAGAAATTCTCGCTCCAATGTTAAAGGATAACGGTGAATTGGTCGCTGCCCACTACCCGGCAGACGCTGCTTCCGACTACCGCAAGCGCTCGCGGAAGAACTTTGAAGAGAAAATGGCGGGCAACGAAGCCGTGTACGGCCAGGTGATCGTCAGTGACTTTAATCTGAATGCTGAGCTGGACGCTGCCAGTGAAAACGCCGATATGGTGTTAACCTTCCGGGGCCTGCACGGGTTACAGAACGCCGGAGACCTGGCCGCAGCCTTTGACCGGTTCAACGCCATGCTCAAGGCCGGTGGTAAGCTGGGTGTAGTTCAGCATGAGGCACCCGAAGGCTACAACCCTATTCATACCGCTCAGAAAGGCTATCTGCCTAAGTCTCACGTGATTGCCGTGGCCCGTGCAGCCGGCTTTGAACTGGTCGCCGAAGGCTATTTCCACAACAACCCCAAAGACACCATCATTCAGGATAACGTGGAAGGCGGTGTCTGGACGCTGCCCCCTAATCTCAATACTGACACTGATAAAGAAAAGTATGCGGCAGTGGGCGAATCGAACCGCATGACATTGCTGTTCGAAAAGCGCTAACAACCAACGCACATGCACCGGCCTTATCCGGTGCATGTGCCGGATAAGGCGGGTCCGATGAAGCGAGCTGTATTGTGTATACCCATGCTATTGGCCCTAGGTGCATCCGGGAGTCTGGCTATGCCCACTGATTCAAACACAGGTATGCCTGGCCTGGTGCTTTCCGATCAGCGCGAACGGCAGCACTGGCGTATTGTGAACGATACCGTGATGGGTGGCCGCTCTGTGGCCGACCTGCAATTTGGTACGCAGGGCATGGTATTTTCTGGCCGTCTGTCACTGGAAAACAATGGTGGCTTCGCCAGTGCACGGCGCAGTCAGGTCGCTTTAGGCTGGCAACGCAACATGCCGGTGCAGGTGACTGCCCTGGGTGATGGCAGAACCTATCAGTTCAGGCTTTATACTGCGCTGACCCAGGATGGCGTGGCCTATGCGGCACCTTTGCCTACCCAGCCAGGCACCCCGGTCAGTAAGACATTTTCCGCCCAAGACTTTACCGCGGTCTGGCGTGGCAGGCCGGTACCCGATGCGCCGCCGCTGCACTTTGATGACGTGCGACAGCTGGGCTTTATGCTGGTGGATAAACAAGCCGGCGACTTTCAGCTGACCGTCGAGTCTGTCAGCCAGTAGCCCGCCTGGTCAGTGATGACGGCGGCTGTCAGTCATCAGGCACGCTCCAGTGCCTGCCTCTTCACTTCCGCTACCAGTTCAGGAAAGAATGCCGCAAACGTCTCCCGTAACTGCGAGTCATTGCTGGCTATTTCGTCGGTGATGGTAGCGAACTGATTGGCAAACCTGACCCGTCCGGCAATATTGCCGATTGCCTGCAGCGTGCCCTCAAAAGAGCGATAGTGTGCAAACCAGTCCTGAGTAATTATTGCCTTCACGCGGCGCTGCATAACCGGCGGCATCACTGGCAGCTTTTCCGACAGGCGCGCATAGGCCAGCTGTTTAAATTCGCTAAACGAACCAGCGTGGTACTGTTCCCAGGCGGCTATCAGGTAATGGTCAAACAACACATCCAGCGCAACACCCGAGAACTTGCGGGTTCGCCGGGAAAACTGCCGCCGGCTGTCGCGGACAAGCGGATGTGAGTCGGTAAATTTGTCAACCAACAGATGATTCTGCACACCGGCCTGCACGGCCTCAGAGGTATTGTCAGGCAGCCCGCCCTGGCGAAAGTCGCCCAGCAGATTGCCGTAGTACGAGTTGCTGGTAGGTTGCGCCAGGTAAAGATGGGCAAGATAATTCATGCAGGTATTATCCCGCACCCTACGGCCAAATGAAAGCGGACCAACAATGATCCGCTAGGGGGTGGCCTGCCCTGCGAATGTCAGCGAACTTTCCTTATACAGGGCCTGCACAAACTGGTTAAACCGGGAGAAGTCGTCAGCGGTCAGCTTCCTTGAAGGGATCTGCAACACCGTGGTCACCTTGAGCACCTGCTGTCCATCCGTCGGCTGCTGGTGCCTGACCTGCCGGTGCATGGAGCCAAATGCATGCTGTAAGTCCAGTTGTTTGGGCGGCCGATCGATATGCCAGCCTTTGGGGAATGTGAGCGTATAAGTCGACTTAACCCGCGAGCCAGGATAAAACACGTCGTACACGGTGTTATCGATATCCGAGGTAGACAATTCATACTTCACCCAGGCATCGGCTTCCTCCAGGGTAAAACGGCCATCAACCGTGAAGTAGGGCTCGAACGTGGTGGCTGACTCGCTGGTCAGGTTATCAGATAAGTGGTCAATGCCCGTGAACGTAAAGGTGGGCGACGCGCCATCAGCCACCACGCTTTCGTAAAGCTCCCGGGCCCAGTCCTGACGTTCACTGGCACTCAGTTTCGCGAGTTTTCCCCGCACCTGTCCTTCGTACGCATTATGGTAATGGACCACCTGGTGCTCGGTCTGACCGCCATCCGGGGCGAAGTCGATACGGGTTTCGGTGGTCAGATCCCAGCGATAAGTAGACGCCGGAATATGCTTCAGGCTGTCTTCTCCCTCCAGTGACAAGGCCACCCGGTTTTGGATCCAGTCGGCAATATCATCTGGCCCGGTGTAGGGATCGGTGGCATCCAGACACCGCAGGTCATCGTCCATATCGAAACACACCACTACGTGATCGAACGTATTCACAGCCGGCACGGTGATGTTGTCGATATTGCTTTTCTTCGTAGAGACCAGCACCAGCCCGGCATCAACGCCGATAGTACGCAGCATCGCCAGCAGCAATGCTGATTTGTCCTTGCAGTCTCCAAACCGATTGGTGATCGTTTCATCTATGTGATGAGGCACAATCGCATGGCCATTTTCCGACATAGACACATAGCGAATGTCTTTCGCCACAAACTCAAAGAGGGCAGCAATTTGTGCCTGCTGGGTTGCCTTACCTTCAATCAGGCTGTTCACCAGTTCCTCAAGCTGGTCGCTGTCTGCCATTGCCCGGTCAAAGCCGCGCAAGACAATCTGTTGCACTGACGCCCAGCTGTTAAGCGTCGTCAGTGAAATATGATTCAGTACGTCCGGCCAGCTTACATCGTCGTCAGTCTCGGCTGACGGAATATCGCTGCCTGTGCAGAGCATTTGGTAATCTTTTTGTTCGCAGCTGACCAGCTCGCTGTTGTTGACTATGTAAAGAGGCCGGCTGTCCGTCCAGGTGGCCTCAAACCGATAATTAAGAATGTTGGCATGCACCTGCGGATAGTATTTTGCTGACCAGTAGTCTCGCAGTTCTGTGAACGGATGGGTAAGGGTGTACTGAATAAGCGTCGCGCCGCCCGCCTGCAAACCGGGATAGGACACCACTGCCTGACGGGTATCGGTAAAGGTATTGTAGGTATCACTGTCAATTTCTTTGATGTTCTGTGCCGTGACAGCGGTAAACTGGCCGTCCGGGCTTATCGCCCCCGCCGTGATGACATCCAGGGTTTCAATATCTGGCCGGTAATACACAGACTCAAAGCCACTGTCCTGAATAACCGCCGCGGTAGGGTAAAACCAGATTTGCGTGACCGTGGTGACCACCTTATCGGCCTGCACCTCCACTTTCACCCGCTTATCCAGAGAGGTTAACGAGTCGGTCTCAGCCGGCACCTGTGCCAGGGCCGCCCTGGCTTGTTCCAGCAAGGGAGAACTGGCGATGGCTGACGGGCTACCCGCCAGTAAGACCAATACACAGCAGAGTAGTTTATTCATCAACAGCAAATCCTTTCGCATCTTGTATAAAGCCGTCACGGTACTTGTCCATGATCCCGGGGCTGGCTTTCAGGTAGCCCACCAGCTCCACAAATTGTCCGTCACCCACCTCAATTTGTTTGGCCACATACAGCTCTGCTTCACCGTCGGCGTCTGCGGTACATGATATCCAGGTCTCGGTGTGACTGCTGTTGGCAAGGAAGCGGGTGATATAATCACATTCAGGTTGCTGCATATCGGCAATAAAACTGTCGTAACGGTTACTGGCCAGATTCTCGGTGTCATCGTGCCTGGTGTAAATAAATACGGCGTACCACATGTCCCTGAGCGGGCCAACCAACTCATACTTGGAGGTACCGTCGGTGACCTGGCCAATTTCTGCAGGTTTCCAGCCGGTCTGACTTAAATCCAGCCTGAATGGCAACCCGTCAGCGCGCACCGAGGTGTGTGGCTCATACGAGTCTGTCATCGCCAGCTTCACCTCCTCATGCAGCAGAATGGCGAACACGCCCGCCAGCAACGGCGTAAAGATGACCACCGCCAGCCATTCCAGTACATTGAACCCTGCCGAGCGGCGAATGACGGGCGCATTTTCACAGCGTCGGCGAATGCGGTTCATGCGCATATGCAATGGCAGAAACCAGGCTATGTTGGCAAGGAAGACAGTCAGTTGCACTGTCATCGACAAATCCGCCGCCGTGGCAATGTTAGAGGTGACAGTTAAGCCGAAGAGCCCCGCCATCCACAGGTAATCGAGCAGCTGCGGCCAGCGCCTGATCTCCAGCCGCGCCTGCACATCGCGCAGCGCCTGAAAAAAGCGTGGTAATGCAAACACCTGAACAATGGCAATGAAGGGGACAAAAATCCACCACCAAGGGCTGGCAGGCTGTTCGCTGATTCGTTTACAGTCCCGCGCTGCCAGGTAAAACCATACCCCCAGATATAAGCCGGCGGTGGCGAACAGCAATAGCGCTTCCAGTAATACATGACGGGGCGGCGCCGTCACGGGCGTCATACCGGGCTTCTCCATACTTCAAGTCCCTCTGGGTTATTCTTATCTGTCAGCGTGCAGCGTCTGACTGGGCAAACCACAGCCTTAGGCTGTCAGACGGCAACATGCACATGATGACCTTTACTAGGGTTATACCAGAAAGTGCGCGATCCTGACCAGTACTACCCTCTCGCTGACTGACACAACTTTCACTTGCACGCTGTGACGATATCCGTAGTATGGCGCCGCGGAGCCTCACGGCGAAATTTTTGGGAGCACACAGCCATGTCAGACACCACCAGCGAAATTCATGCGTTACTGACGCCCGTCAGTGAATTTCTGAACTGCGCCACCCCGCAGCGCTGGCTTGACGAGGCCAGTAAACCTGAAAACTTACGGGTGTTACTGACCGATCATTTGATCTGCGAACTGAAAGCCGCGCAGTCTGCCATGTACCTGCTGCGCCGCTACATTGCCGATGAGAAAACCAGCGAACAGCTGCTTAACTGGTTGCGTCCCTACGAAGACTTCACCTATCGCCACGTGGGAAACTGGCAGGACCTGCACACTCGCCACCTGTCAAAATCGCAGATCAACACTGCCTCCCTGACGCCGTTCCAGACAAGCCTGCTGGATAAAATGGTGATGCTGATCAAAGAAGAGTTACACCACTTTTACCAGGTTCTGGAAATTATGCATGCCATGGGCATGGAATACGAGTCAGTCACCTCCAGCCGCTATGCGAACGGCATGCTGCGCTATGTGCGTACCTACGAACCTGAAAAGCTGATCGACAAGCTCATTTGTGGCGCTTACATTGAGGCCCGATCATGCGAGCGCTTTGCATCGCTGATCCCTCACGTAGCCCCGCAACTGGGTAAGTTTTACCTGTCATTGTTGCGTTCAGAAGCCCGCCATTTCGAAGATTATCTTACGTTGGCGGCAGACATAGCCGAGGGCCCCATTGCCGAGCGAATAGCCTTTTTTGGCGAGGTCGAGCAGCGCCTGATCGAATCACAGGACAGCGAATTTCGTTTCCACAGCGGCCCGCTGGCGGCCTGATCACACCTGACCACAATTTCACCAATAGTTGTTGACGTAATCATCAGCTTCAGAGAGACTGATGTAAATAAAGTGTTAACTTTTAGTTAATTAACATTTCCAGACAGCGAGTGAAGGTGGCAAGCATGATCCTGAATCATCTGGTGGGCATCTATACCCACCCTAAAGAAGAATGGCAGAACATCGACCGGCAGCATGAGAACTACTTTTACGCCCTCAGTCATATTGCGGTAATAGCGCTCATCCCAGCACTGGTAGCCTACTACTCTGCGGCTCACCTCGGCTGGAGTATTGGTACCGGTGATCTCATTCGGCTTACCCAGGAAAGTGCGATGGGCATGGCAATTGGCATGTATGTGGGACTGGTTGCCGGGGTGATTGGCCTGGCCGTGTTAATCCACCAGCTGGCGAACGCGTTTGATGCTACGCCTACCCACACCCAGTCCCTGGAATTAGCAGCATATACCGCTACGCCATTGTTTATGGCTGGCTTTGGTGGTTTATACCCGGAGCTGTGGTTCGTGATGAGCGCGATCCTGGTAGGGGTCACCTACTCGGTCTATCTGCTGTACTCCGGTGTCCCCATCCTCATGCATATGCCAGAGGAAAAAGGCTTCATCTACGCCAGCTCGGTCGTTACCTGTGGCCTGGTTCTGCTGGTGATTCTGATGGCGGGCTCAGTGATTTTATGGAGTCTTGGACTGGGGCCGGTTTACGTTCAGTAACCTGAACCACCTTCATTAACAAAGCCGCGCAGGAGACTGCGCGGCTTTTTTGGTTAATCGTCGTTGCTGTCCATATTGTACAGGTCCAGGTTATTTAACTCAGCCTGCACCACGGGCGCTTTGCGAGATTTTTCGCCGCGCGCAATATCCACTTTTTCCAGGTAGGACTGGTCAACGTCACCGGTTATGTAATTACCATCAAATACCGATGTTTCAAAACGCTGGATTTCAGGATTCTCTTCCCGCACCGCTTCTACCAAATCGCTGATGTCCTGGAAGATCAGACCGTCCGCCTGGATCAGGTCGGAAATTTGATCAATTTCACGGCCGTAGGCAATCAGCTCGTTCGCAGATGGCATATCAATACCATACACATTGGGGAAGCGAATCTCAGGTGCGGCTGAGGCAAAGTAGACCTTTTTGGCGCCCGACTCTCTGGCCATTTCGATAATCTGACCCGACGTGGTGCCGCGTACTATAGAGTCGTCCACCAACAGCACATTCTTACCCTTAAACTCGGAAGAAATGGCATTCAGCTTGCGGCGCACCGACTTCTTACGCATGGTCTGGCCCGGCATAATGAAGGTCCGCCCGATATAGCGGTTCTTCACGAAGCCCTGGCGGTAAGGCAGGTTCAGCGTCGTCGCAATTTGCAATGCCACATCCATAGAGGTTTCGGGAATTGGAATGACCACATCAATATCTAAATCTGACCACTCTTTGGCAATTTTCTCACCCAGTTTGCGGCCCATGTTCACCCGTGATGCATACACAGAAATGCCATCAATAAAGGTATCCGGGCGAGCAAAATACACGAACTCAAAGATACACGGCGAGGTAGTAGGGTTCGGTGCACATTGCTGGGTGTGCAGCTCGCCGGCCTCGGTGATATAAATCGCTTCGCCAGGTGCCACATCACGAATAAAGGTAAACCCTACCGCATCCAGTGCCACACTTTCCGAGGCCACCATCCACTCTTCACCCAGTTCGGTAACCCGCTTACCCAGCGCCAGTGGACGGATACCATTGGGATCGCGGAACGCCACCACCCCCTGGCCAATGATAGCGGCCACCACCGCATAGGCGCCGCGGATTTTGCTGTGCACCCGGGTCACAACCTTGAAGATATCTTCTGCGCTGACCGTGAGTTCCGTGCACTGCTGTAGCTCGTGCGCCATGATGTTTAACAGCAACTCTGAGTCAGAGGTGGTGTTGATATGCCGCCGGGCAATCCGGAATACTTCTTCCTGTAACTCGTGGGCATTGGTCAGGTTACCGTTGTGGGCAAACGCAATACCAAACGGGGAGTTTACATAAAAGGGCTGTGCCTCGGCCGAGCTGGACGACCCAGCGGTAGGGTAACGGCAGTGCCCGATCCCCATATTACCGGTCAGGCGTTTCATGTGGCGCGTATGGAACACGTCACGCACTAAGCCGTTGGCCTTTCGCAAATTGAACATGTTCTGGTCAATGGTCATAATACCGGCAGCGTCCTGGCCGCGGTGCTGGAGCACGGTTAAGCCGTCATACAACGACTGCGCGACCGGGGTTTTACCAACGATTCCGACAATACCACACATCTGAGTTACCTATATCAAGCGGGTTGCAAAAAACTTGAGCTGTCTTTCACAAACGTGAAAAACCATTCAATAATAATGGCAAACTCTGGGATCAATACCGAATGTTGCCACCACTGTGAAGACGCCGAGGGCGTGAAAGTATCCATGAAGAACAGCAGTGCGCTGACGATAAGCGCGCCTCTGAGTGCACCAAACACTGCGCCTAATGCGCGATCAGTGCCAGACAGTCCGGTTGCCTGAACCAGTTGCCCGAAAGCAAAATTGAGCATGGCTCCCATAATCAGTGTCGCAACAAAGAGTACGGCTATTGCGGCACCGTTTCGGAGTAGCTGATCGTCGATGCGGGTGAAATACACGGCCAAATCCGCATAGAACTGGCTGGCTATAAATAGCGCACCAAACCAGACCACCAAAGAGATAGCCTCTTTAACAAAGCCCCGTATCAGGCTGATAAAGGTAGATACGGCGATAATACCCAGTATGGAGAAGTCTACCCAGTTCATTGTCTCATAATCAGCGTTGTGCTCCCGACGTCGTGCGCAGGAGACCCATGGCGAGATGGCGCGCATTCTATCAGAAGCCTGCCTGATTACCAATCAGTAATGTGGACCTGGCGTGGGTGTTCGGGCGCAGCGGTCTGCCGGTCGCCCCGCCATGTGAGACGCTGCTTACTCTACCTTGAAGGTGGTAACTTTGCCCTTCAGACCGGTGACTTCTTTAAGATGGGGTAACGCTGCCTGCAGCTTGGCGCGGTCGAGATCAGGCCCCACAAACACTTTCGTGAGCGGGCCTGAGCGAGTTTGGATGGGGCGACTAAACGCACGGTAACCTGCGGTTTCCAGTTTACTCAATAACTGGCGCACATTCTTTTGGTGGCGGAAGCTGCCCAGCTGCACCACCCACCCTGCGTCTTCGGCATCAACTGCAGGCTCGTCGACAATTGTCTGGCTGGCCAGTTCATCGGCGGCCGGGGCCGGTGCTTCGACGGGTTCCCGGCGTTCAGGCGTCTCGTCAAGCGCGGGCTCGTCAACCACTTCTACCGGGCGTTGCGCTGCATTGGCAACACGCTCAGCCGGAAAGGGTTCAGGGTTAACAATCGGCTTTTTAGCCGGAGCTGCAGGAACGCTGACAAACGCTTCTCCGGTCTTTTCTTTTTTACCATCAAGAAAATCCGGAAGAAATATAACCGCTAATGCCACAATGATTACGGTTCCTACCAGCCGGTTTTGCAGTGCCGACGTCACCTCGCGCTCCTAATCTGTAAATGTCTCAGTATGCAACGCTAATACATCTGCCACAGTAAGGAAAGAGCCAAACACCAAAATCATGTCTGATTGGCTGCATTTAGTGCGGGCTGCCTGATATGCCTCCGTAACCTGCGTAAATGTTGCGCTGCTTTGACGTTCCGTTTCCGGTAGTGCGGCTTGCAGCGATTCACCCGCCAGCCCCCTGGGTCCGCTCGTGCCTGCCAGCAGCCACTGGGCATGCAGCCCCTCAAAGGGCGCCAGGGTAGCAGCCACCGACTTATCTTTTAGCATTCCCGCCACAATGTACAGGTTGTCGTACTGATAGTCTGCCAGCCACCGGCGTATATTGGCACTCGCCTGAGGGTTATGGCCGACATCAACGACCACCCGGGGCGCCGCCTGTAACTGCTGACGCCGACCGGGCAGAGCCGTGCGGGCGATAATGCGCGTCAGCGCTTCCCGGTCGGGCAGCCAGCCAAGCTGGTACAGCGCCGCCAGTGCCGTTGCGGCATTTTGTACGGGAATGCCAGGATAAGGCAGCTGCGCCAGCGTATGGTCATTGAGCTGCCACTGCCAGTCTTCGCGGAACTCTGTAACGGTGAAATCCTGACCGGCCCAGACCGCGTCGGCCTGAAAGCGCGCCACTTCCGAGGTTAAACTTGGCGGCGGATCACGCTCACCAATAACGGCTTTGATCCCCGGGCGCATTATGCCTGCCTTTTCCACGGCAATTTTATCCCGGGTATCCCCCAGCCAGTCCTGATGATCAAGATCGATAGTCGTGATCACCGCCAGATCCGGTGCAATAATGTTAGTGGCATCCAGACGTCCGCCCAGCCCGACCTCAAGGATCACCACGTCCGGCTGCCAGGCGTACATCATCACCATGGCAGCCAGTGTTCCGAACTCAAAATAAGTCAGACTGATATCGCCCCGTGCCTGTTCAACGGCAGTGAAGGCTTCACAGAACGCGGCGTCAGCAGCAGGTTTGCCATTTACCCTTACCCGCTCGCGGTAATTGAGCAGATGTGGCGAGCTGTACACGGCTACCGATTTGCCCTGCTCGATGGCGGTTTGCTCGATAAACGCACAGGTGGTGCCCTTGCCATTGGTGCCGGCCACGGTGATAACCGTGCTGGCGGCGAAGTCGAAGCCCAGCTTATCTGCAACCTGCTGACAACGGGTCAGACCAAGTTCAATCGCCGTGGGATGAATAGATTCGAGGTACTGTAGCCATTGCGACAGCGTACGATGTGCCGGCGCAATGGCAGAAACGGTAGAGTCGGCCACTAGTCAGGTCGATGCAGCTTAGAGAGCAGGCTATGTAGCTTGTCACGCATGTGGCGACGGTCCACAATCATATCAATGGCGCCCTTCTCGATCAGAAATTCACTACGCTGGAAGCCCGGCGGCAGGGTTTCGCGCACGGTTTGCTCAATGACCCGCGGCCCGGCAAAGCCGATAAGGGCTTTTGGCTCAGCAATGTTGATATCGCCCAGCATCGCCAGGCTGGCTGAAACGCCCCCCATGGTAGGGTCAGTCAGCACCGAAATATACGGCAGGCCTTTTTTGCTTAGTTTAGCCAGGGCTGCGGAGGTTTTGGCCATTTGCATCAGCGACATCAACGCTTCCTGCATACGCGCGCCACCACTGGTGGAGAAGCAAATTAACGGCGTATTATGCTCAATACAGGACTCCACGGCTTTAACAAACCGCGCCCCGACTACCGAGGCCATCGAGCCGCCCATAAAGGCGAATTCGAAGCTGGCTACCACCACAGGCATGCCTTTCATTTTGCCTTTCATCACCACCAGCGCATCTTTTTCGTTGGTGCTTTTTTGCGCAGCGGTAATACGATCTTTATAACGCTTGGAGTCTTTAAACTTCAGAATATCCTGCGGTTCAAGATCGGCACCCAGTTCTTCACGATCCTGTTCGTCCAGCAGACTGTCAATACGACGACGGGCGCTGATCCGCATATGGTTGTCGCATTTCGGACAAACTTCCAGTTGTTTTTCCAGGTCGGTTTTGTAAAGCACGGCCTGGCATTTGCTGCACTTGGTCCAGATACCTTCAGGCACATTCCCTTTTGTAGAGGTTTGTGTACGGGGAAGGATTTTTTGAATCCAGCTCATGAAAAACGAATCCTTTTATCTGTGTCGCCGCGTAAGCTGCTTAATCGTATAGTGTTTGTGCAGAACGCGTTGCGAGAAAATTAACGCAATAGTATTGCGCTGTATTAGACCACACTAGCGATAAATGCGAAAAACAAAACTGGTCTAAGAAGTTAGCTGGAGGCGGCCTGTTTTGCAACTTTTCGGCGACATTTTGAGCGTTAATGCCGATTTAGCCTGATTTTCGTGGCTATTTTTAATCTCGCGGCTGCCTTGCATCAGTTGTCTGCCAGAAACAGCGGGCCCAGGGCTCGTGGTGGCAACTGAATCGGTGCCGGATAAGTCACATGAACAAGGTACAGGCCGTTGGGCTTAGCCGTGGCAGCGGCTGCGGTGCGGTCCTTGAG
>JBPEWW010000414.1:0-4160 GCA_052032275.1 Alteromonas sp.
CCGGCGTTAACTAACCTAACTGGCGGACTCACTGGCATTTTCGTGTTCGTAGCGACTATGCTATTCGGTATGCTCATTGCGGGCAGATTATCCCGCTAACCGGAGTGCTCACCCACTATGACTGACGCGTTACTGATTGTGATTGGCATCGCCCTGCTGACCGGCGGCGGAGAAGCGCTTATCCGCGGTTCGCTGGGGGCCGCCCATAAATTCCGTGTCTCGCCTTTATTGAGCGGACTGGTCATTGTCGGGTTTGGTACCTCGGCGCCGGAGTTGGTGGTGTCGGTAGATGCGGCAATTAACGCCCGGCCGGATATCGCCATTGGCAATGTGGTGGGCAGCAATATTGGCAATATTCTGCTGATCCTGGGGGTCTGCGCCGTGTTACATCCACTCGCCGTGCGGCCGCTGGCGCTGCGCCGGGATACAGTGGTGGTGATTGCCGCCAGTGTATTGTTTGTGGGGCTGGCGGCAAACGGCGTGCTGGGCAGACTCGACGCCCTGGTGCTGTTACTGTCGCTGACCGGTTACCTGATTTTTGCCGTGATCACAGAGCGTGCCCATTCCTCGCCGGTCACCCATATGCATGAACAGGAAGCCACTATGACCGCTCACTGGCCTGCCCGCACCCTGATGATTGGTTTGAGTATTCTGGCCGGCTTAGTGCTGCTTATTGCCGGTTCCCAGGTATTGTTAGCCGGCGCCGTGGGCCTGGCGACACAATGGGGAGTGTCAGAAGCAGTCATTGGCCTCACGCTGGTGGCCGTGGGTACCTCGCTACCGGAATTATCAATTTCGGTGATTGCCACGCTGCGCCGTCAGGCGGATGTTGCCGTGGGAAATGTACTGGGCAGTAATATTTTCAACGTTCTGGGGATCCTGGGTGTGTCTGCCCTGTTGCAGCCGTTACCGGTAACCCCGCGCATTGCTGCGTTTGACCAGTGGGTGATGTTAGTCGCCTCGGTGTTGTTATTAGTCATGCTGCTGACCGGCAAACGGCTGAGCCGCATGGAAGGCGGGATCCTGTTACTTGGCTATATTGCCTATGCTACGGTCAGCTTTAGCGGTGTGCCTGGCGGGCTGTCATAATTGCCAGCCCGCCCCGGGCGTTAGCGGCGGTCGTAGTTAACGGGCTTTGCAGGGTGCTGGTAGAAACCTTGCTTGAGTAAGCGCTTGAATCGTTTCATTTCACCCTGCAGGGTGAGCTGCTCCAGCCCTTTGTTAAACAGGGCCAGTACCAGTTTGGCGTTGTTTTTGCCTTTGGGCACCAGCAGGTGGGTGGTCACCGTGGAAATGAACGGCGAAAGCTGACGTAAATCACTGCGCTCTGCCTCACTGAAGTCACTTTGCAGAATATACCAGCCGGTCAGCTCATCAATGGGAAATACATCGATTTCGCCATCAATCAAGGCGTTAAAGTTGGCGTGATCATCTTTGTTGGTCACAACATTATCGGACTTTTTGATATAGGCCGCCAGCTCATCGGTATACAAATACCCTTTCGTTACGCCCATGGTATGAGACTGCAGACCTTCCAGTTCTGACCAGCCGTCAATGCCACTTTCTTTGTTGGTGTAGAACACCAGGTTTTCCACCGAGATGGGATCACTGTGCCAAAACTCGTTTTCCCTGGCGCGCACAAAGTTACCGTAAGAGATGGCGTCAAATTCGCCAGCCTGGGTACGTTCCAGCGCTTCATCCCAGGGCATGGAGGTGTATTCGACAATCACCCCGGTTTCCAGAAACGCCCGGGTAATCACGTGATTAATGTAGCCGCCATGCTCCATGTCGGTGGAGGTATAGGGGGCATATTCGGTGGTCGCAATCTTCACCTTTAGCCAGGCATGGGCATCGCTATAGCCAGGCAGGATGAGTAAGGTGAGGCTCAGTAGCAGGGTAAAAATTCTCATGGTCATCCTCTAAAAGTAAACGCCTAAGCTCACATTAAAACGGTGGGTTGTCCGCTGACGGCCCCCCAGATCCAGCCCCACGCCGGGGCCGCCCGAGAACCACATATTCTCGCCGCGAATACTGTCTACATACACAAACAGTTTGGACCAGCCAAAACTGCAGCCATTCACCCACTGCGAGGACGCCAGCGCCGCATCATCATCGGGGTTTACCCGGCTGTACTCGGTATAGCAATTGATGTCCGAGATCGCCTTGAATTTAAATGGCAAGGTGTACATCAGATTGGCTATCACGCTGTTTCCTTCAGTGGTGGCCAGGAACGGAAAGGTGAAGGACGACAGCGCCAGTCTGTCGGTAGCCTGCCCTTCCGGGGCCGCCAGATCATAATCGAAATCGGTATACTGTAAATTTACCGTAAAGGGCTCCTGCGTGTGGCGCAGATGAACGGCATAGGCCTGCATGTCACCTTCATCAAGGGTATCCAGATTCAGAATATCGCCGTGCTGATAGGAGACCCCCACCTCGGTGGTTGCCCGACGAATAAATTTACCCGTATAGTTAACACGCAGGTTGTACTGACCATCTTCCCGGTTTCTGAACTCACCGTCATCGGCTACGTCAAACGAGTAGCGGCCAAAGCGAGAGGCATCATTGTACTCATCATTCAGAAAGTAGCCGGCCTGTACATCCCAGTCACCCCGTTCATAATACAGCACGGCACCGGCATCGTAGTCATCTTCAAAACCAATGTAATAGTTTGCTGAAAACCAGAAGCTGCTCGACGCAAAGGGTTGCAGGCCAAACGGGACCTTGGTGACCCCCGCCGTCAGCGTCCAGTATTCATCGTGGTTGTAGCTGATGTCTGCGTATCGCACCGTGGTAAATTCGGTATTCTCATACCAGCGGTACTCGGCTTTAAAGCTGAACTTTTCATACTCGCCTGACACGTTGAGGCGTAATGACTCAAACTCCAGACCGTCTCGCAGTTCATCTTCTCCCCAGTCCACATGGCCATAGTTAAGCCGGGCATGGCCGCCCAGCTCAAACGGCAGCTCATCAGCGCCCGCCGGGGCGATCAGCGCGACCGGTAGCGCGAGGGTTAACAGGGTACAGGCTGTTTTTTTCATACCGCAGTCCTTGCCTACTCTTTCGTGGTGGACTGCCTGCACTGCGCGGGCGCGACCGACAAAAGAAGGTTAGTTGTTATATGACAATAAGTTACTACCCGATAATGAATATAGATCACCGCCAGTCTGTTTGCCCGTTGAACCGCCCGCAGCGGCATACCTGTACCTTGGTCCATCTTTACCGGAAGCGTGCAGACCCGGTAAGATGCTAAAAAGTAAACAAATAAGGAGCAGGCATGCACCCGTTCGACAGGCTGGACTACATGGAAGACAGTGTTAATGGCGGGCTATGGCGGTTTATGCTCACTGCCGGCCTGCTGAGCTGGAGCCTGCCCGTCGGTGTTGCCGCTAAGTTTGCATTCGACTGGTTGGGGATCCTCCCGCTCAATGAGGATCTGTTCGCGTACGTATTGCTGATTAGCTTTCTGGGATGCGTGTACGCCTGTGTGAAATGGTTTGTTCTGAAACGCACCTATGACCGTCTTCAGGCCGTCGATCTGGACGATTATGCATTTTTGTTTGAGGATGACGACGCCATCGATTAGAGCCGCTGCATACAGTCTTGCTGACTAAAATGTGAGCATATTACATCGTACTGAAATTATTACAGGCAGGCGCGTGGGGTGACAAGGTCACGCAGGCACGCTGCAATTGCAGTGCGTGCACAAAAACAGCCCCTTGCGGGGCTGCTCGATAGACTCAGCTAATTAGTTATTGTCGTCCAGATCCGGTTCGTCATCATCTTCCGGCATCTCGACGTCAACCTCAGGCACTTCTACCACTTTCTTCTCGGTGCCCACTTCTACGTCAGCTGTGTCGACGTCGTATTCAGGCATTTCGCCGCCTTCCACATCAACGTCGGGCATTTCGCCCTCTTCTTCCTTCACAACTTCGTACTCAGGCATTTCACCGCCCTCGACTTCTACGTCGGGCATATCACCTTGTTCGGTTTTATCTACGTCACACGCACCCAGTGCCAGCGCGACACTCGTAATAGCGAATAGTTTACCTAGCTTCAGCATTTTCTCTCTCCTGATTGTCGCTTATGTCGACAAGAGTGAAGCAGATGTCATGCCAAATTTTTCTTCGCTGGTCATGGCGCGCACAAAGAAAGCTGGCCGC
>JBPEWW010000415.1:0-4240 GCA_052032275.1 Alteromonas sp.
GCTGAAAGGTACGCATAAAGGATTTGGTGTCATCCATGCGAATAATGGCAACCGTTTCGGTAATTTCAAAGCATATTTTTTGGTAAGGGATCCCATAGGTTTCAAAGGCATTGAGGATGAATAGCTTTAGGTCACGGTCGCCCAGTGACTGGCCACTTAAATTGATACTGCAACGTTGCAGGCTGGACAGGATATCCGGATGGGCGGCCAGCCAGCGAAAACTGTTTTCCACCACCCAGCGGTCAATTTTGGGCATCAGGTTATAGCGCTCTGCCGAGGGTAAGAACGCGTTAGGGGGGATCAGCTCGCCGTCAGCACCTTGCAGACGCAGCAGAATTTCAAAGTTGTCACCATCAAGTGGCGTATGCAGCGGCCGGCAGTGCTGATAGAACAGCGTAAACTTGCTGTGATCCAGGGCGTCGTTGATGGCCGCCAGCCAGTCCAGTTCGGCCTCGTAGCGCTTCAGGCTGTCGTCGTCACTGGAATAGCTGTGAATTTGGTTGCGCCCCTGTTCTTTGGCAATATAGCAGGCCGCGTCGGCCATACTCAGGTATTGCTCCGGACTGGCGCCGGACTCACCACAGCCCACCAGGCCAATGCTTACGCCTACGGAAAAAATACGGTTCTCCCACACAAAGCGATAGCTGTGTAGTGCGTTGAGAATTTTTACTCCCAGCAAATAGGCATCTTCTTCCGAGGCGGTGGTGACAAGAATGGCAAATTCGTCGCCGCCGAGCCGGGCCAGATCGCCCTGCTTGCCCACGGTATCCTGAAACAGCGTGGCCACGTCCTTGATAAGCGCGTCCCCGGCCTTATGGCCGCAGGTGTCGTTAACCACTTTGAAGCGGTCTAAGTCCAGATACAGCAGGCAGACACAGTCCTCTTCATCGCGGTTTTCCAGTGCATGGTACAGGCGTTTTTCAAACTCCCTGCGATTGAATACGCCGGTTAAGGAGTCGTGGGTAGCCAGATATTCCAGGCTGATACTCGATTGTTTGCGCTCCGTCACATCGAAGATCGAGCCATACAGAAAGGTCCCCGCCGCTTCTTTGCGGATCTGACATGACAGCGAGAACCAGAATTCACTGCCGTCGGCCCGCACGCCTTTGATTTCACGGCCCATGACCGCGCCCTTCTCAAGTATTTCCCCTACCAGCAGGTCACGATCTTCTTTGGAGGCGTAGAAATTCCGGGTATTTTCCACCTCCTGTAACATGGTCTCTTCATCTTTATAGCCAAATAAGGTGCACATGGCCGGGTTGATACTGCGCAGCTCACCGTCAAGGGTGGAGGTGTACAGGCCTTCCGCCGCGTTGCGAAACAAATCATAAAACTGGTTAAGCTGGGTGATGGTTTTTTCCCGTGCGGACAGCTGCTGAATATTGTAACTCTTCTCCTTCACTTCAATACTGAAGGCGAAGCTCAGCATGGCAAAGGCCATCAGCACCACCTGCTGCAGGCCAATGAGCGCGTCTACTGCCATCACGTTCACCGTCAGATCCAGCTGCACCGCGTAGACCGCAAACAAGAACAGCCAGGCGGTCAGAAAGGCGCGGGTTTGCGAGGGGTTGCGCCGGTCGCGATATAACAGCGCACTCAGCAGGATAAGCAGTCCCGCCAGGGGACTGACTAAGTACATAGCCAGCGTCATCTGGTAGGCAGACTGGGTCAGCACCACGCTCAGTAACCCCAGTGACGGGAG
This sequence comes from Alteromonas sp., assembly GCA_052032275.1. Lineage (GTDB taxonomy): Bacteria > Pseudomonadota > Gammaproteobacteria > Enterobacterales > Alteromonadaceae > Alteromonas. Next base: position 1,703 of record JBPEWW010000415.1, read on the forward strand.
CAGCGTTAACAGGCGCAGCGGCCAGGGCGTGCGGGGAAACAGGGTATGGCTGACTTTGGCCTGCGCAGCCAGAAAGGCCGCCAGCAGGATCACCACCGCCGCCTCAACCTGGTTGCTAAGCGCTGGCCAGTGGGTGAGTCCGCCCTGAATAACAAACGCGAACAAAAACAACAGACCAAAGGTAGTGGCCAGCCAGAATCGCGCGGGGGTGCGCTGGTACAGATACGAAATCAGAAAATAGCCCAGCAGCACGGCGAGGGTGCCCACCGATACCCCAAACAGCAACACCATATTGCGATCGTGCACGGCCAGCGCGTGGTTTTCCCACAGGGTCACCGGTGGCGCCAGCAGGCCGGTGTCTTTGATGCTCAGCAACAGGGTTTTACTTTGGCCAGGTTGCAATACAAAGGGAAATTCCAGCGCAGGCAGCAGCCGGCTGGGCAGGGTATTGCTACGACTCACGCGGTAATTAAACGAGTCGGTAATGCGGTCACGTCCATCCAGCAGCACCAGGTGTACGTAGTCAAGGGCGACTCGGTCACTGAACAGAGTCAGTGATAAGGGCTGATCGCCCATGTTGGACACCCGCGCCCGCAGCCACAGGCGTTCATCGTCGGCTAACGGGGACGGGTAATGGATATCCGGCCAGTCTTCAAAGCGGGCCATGACCGTATCATAGGCGTATTGCTGGGGAACCACTTTCCACTGGGCGCGGATATTGAACGTATGGGAGGTAAATTGTTCATCCAGTACCAGGTGCGCCTGCTGGGCGTTAACGGTGAGGCTGAAACAGGTAAACAGCAGCCCCCACCAAACAGTGAGTAACAAAAGCAGCCGGCGGGATTGCTTACCTATCCATGGAATAAACATGTGCAGTGTAACAACATCCTAGATGAAACAGGTCAGTTTCATACTAGCTTATCCGGTAGATTGATGGGAAGGATCTGCGAGAAATAATCGGAAATATTGGAAAAAATAAGCAGGATCAGCAAATTAGCATTTACCGGTCCGGCGAGGCTGAGGCCCCGCCGGCTGGCCGTGTTAGCTGTCTGCCACTTCGACCAATTTAAAAGCCGCGCCTGACTGCCCTTCCACCATCACCCGGCAGGCACCCCAGCCGGCCGGGATGGTCCAGATATGCGCCTCAGCCACAGTGAACATTTCCCGGTGGGTCTCACAGCGGACTTCCACCGTATCCAGTTGTCCCTGAATATCTGCAAAGGCAAACTGATTTCGCGACAGGGTATGAAATTCGACGCCGGATTCATCTAACGCCACCGGCACAAAAATATTGTCGGCAGACGCGATGTAAGCGTGGACCTTATCAATGGCCGGCTGAAGGGCGGCCAGACGCTCCGCCTGCCCGTCCATCGCTGCCAGCTTGTCGGCCGTGGTCAGGGCGTCAGCCAGCTGCAGAAACTGCGCCTGCAGCAAAAACTGGCGCTGGTACATGAACGCGATATAGTCGCGGTCAAAGGTCGCATGCTCGTCATCATGGCTACGGGTACTGGCGGTGGCACGCTGCAGACTTTGCAATTCACGCTGGCCGTCGTTCAGCAACCCGGCTAACCGGGCATCCAGTGAGTACAGCCAGGCATTCTCATAGCGGTTGCTGTCGGTACGGGCATGCAGTTCCTGCAGCTCACGTTCAGCTTTATCGAGGTCGCCGGCCTGAATTAATTCCTCAATGTCTGCATAGGCCGCCACAAATTTCCGCGACGCGCCGCTGGCACCTGCCAGCGCGAAATCGAACTGGACTTTCTGATGACACTGCTGGGTGGGGGCCCCGTCCTGCATGGCAGGGGTGAATTTCCACTGCTCAAGGGCGCGCAGGGCACTGCGTTTAAATAACGGATTACCTGCGTAGTCTTCCACCACGGCGTCCAGCACATTGCCCTGTTCATCAATCACATAACTCATTTGCACCCAGCCTTCCTGGCTTCGCTGCGCGGCCTGACGGGGATAGCGCGGGCTCTCACGCTTAAGGGGCTCTGCGGGCGTAAAAGCGCTGATGCGGGCCACTTCATTGGTGCCGGCCGCTTGCAGGGCCTGGTGCTTTTTGTCATCGCAGGGTAAGTCCAGCGCCTGGCCATAGACCGGCGTCAGCAGTGTCAGTGCGGCCAGGGCGGCGGCACTCAGAGAGCGTGCATACATAAGACATCCTTTTCGTTGTGTGCAGTGAGCAATAGTAGAGGGTTAACAGGGCCTGGTCAACGACCTGCGGTGGTGACCTCAGGGGGGTGACGGCCATGACTGACACCAACGCCACAGCGCTTCGGCGCTGCTGGCTTCACCGCCGGCACTCTCCAGCCAGATCGACTCGCACAGCCATTCTATATTCAGCATAATGCGCAGCTCACCGCCCGCCAGCACCGCCTGATAGCGATCGACGCCCCAGTCCTCACTGACTACCGACAATCCGGTAAGCCGGGCAAACTGCCGGGTCCATTGCAGGGTCTGGGCGGGGCTGCCTGGCAGAGGCACCGCCACGGTGACCACCGGTGGCTGCCACTGTAACGCCTGCTGCAGGCGGGTAAG
>JBPEWW010000416.1:0-3711 GCA_052032275.1 Alteromonas sp.
TCCCGCTGCGGCGCCAGAAACCGCCGCAGGCTGGCGGCCTGGCGACGTAGCGAGGCCAGTTCGCCACGCTCGTCACGATCCAGCTCTTCCGCCGCTTCTTTCTGAAGTAAGGCATCGTCCATGTGATCCACCATGTCATGAATACGATCGGCCAGTGACTCAATAATGCCCACCAGCAAATGCTGGGGAGTGGCAAACGCGGTATGCTGATTAAACTGACTGCGCACGTGACTGAGCGATTCCACGCTGCGGCCCTGGCGGCGGGCGGTCACAATCAGGCGGTCGGTCACCCACATCCGCAGTGACACCATGTCATCTAAATCGGCATCCGGGTTTTGGTTCAGAGCGCGCAGGTACACCACGGCACCCTCCGCCACGGCCAGTGCCCGGGGACGTGTTTCGGGGGGAGTGAGCGCCTCAATCACCGGATCAGGCATCGCCAGCGCTGCCATGGTCGCGGCACTGTCCTGGACATCCGATTGCATGTGCACCCAGAGATAGCCTTCCTCAGGGGCGACCAGCCGGGTATCATGCTTATCATAAAAGGTCACGTCACCGGACGGTGACACCTGATAGGCCCAGAGGAAACTGTGCTGGCTACTGTCGGTCATTGCCTTCTCCCGATGGCCGGCGTTGCAGTGTCAGGGTGCCATCCAGATGCACATCCCGTTGCGGGAAGGCAATGACGATACCGGCCTGGTTAAATCTTTCGTCAATCTCGAAACGTATCTGGCTACGGATAACCCGCAGATTACGTTCAATGGTGGCGTTTACCCAGAAATACACCTCAAACACCAGCGCGTTGTCGCCAAAATCATCGAAGATAACCACCGGTTTTGGCTCGCTGAGAATATCGCCGTGGTGTACGACGGCCTCTTCAATCAGCCTGGCCACGTCCCGGGTGGGCGACCCGTAGGCAACACCCACCCTTACCGAGGTGCGGGTCAGCGTATCGATAAGCGTCCAGTTGATCACCGTGTTTTCCAGCAGCTTGCTGTTGGGGATCAACATATGCACGCCGTCAACCCGGCGGATGCGGGTTGAGCGGGTGTTAATGGCTTCTACCGAGCCACGGGCATCGTCGACTTCCAGAAAATCGCCAATGCGGATAGGGCGCTCCCACATCAGGATCCAGCCACTGATAAAGTTATTAATGATATTTTGCGCGCCAAACCCCACACCAATGGCGATGGCACCCGATAAAAAGGCAAAGGCGGTTAACGGGACACTCAATACTTCCAGTAGGGTAAAAATGAGCACCGCAAACGCGAAAATATAAAATATGCGTTTAAACAGGTGTACGGTGTCGGCACTGGCCCCGGTTTTACGTAACCGGTAGGTGGCCAGGTGGGCCAGTTTATCGATCACCCACCAGCCCGCAATCAGGGCCACGGGCGCCAGCAGCAGTTCGCCGAAGGTAAAGGTGTGTTTGAACAGCGTGAAAGCTTCGGTCTGTAAGGTCTCGCGCAGGAGAGTAATCAGCTCGTTCACGAGGCGTCCGGTCGGGAAGTCAGACTGCCATCATAGCCTGCCCACTGGGCGAATACCAGCCAGGCCTCGGAGTAAGTCTATGACACACATCAATAAATTACGGAGGTCGCAGGAATTCACATTAAAATGTGGCGACACCGTCTTGCACCGCCTGCGGTTATGGTAAAGTGCGGGCTGATTCATTATCCGGAGATTGCCATGTTGCGCCCGTTATTGTGTGCGTTGTGCCTGCTGCTTGCTTATCCCGTGTCGGCGGTGACCTTCACGCTGTCAGAAAAACACGTTAATGACATGGTCAGGGTGACCTTTCCACAAACGCAGCAGTACAACGACATCAGGCTTACCTTTACTGATCCCGAAGTGACGCTGGGCACTGCCGACGATGACGTGGCGGTGAAAGTGAGGATCCGCGCTGAGCGCAACGGCCAGACTCTGCAGGCGGAAGGCAAAATGCAGGGCCTGCTGAAATACCGTCCGGCCCGCAAGGAGCTGCAAATAGAAAAGCCCATGCTGGTGGATTTCACGGTACTGGAGAACTCGTTGTCAGACAGCCGGGAACTGCTCACGGCCATTAATGACATACAGGGCCGTCAGTTTCCCATGATTTTACTGCTCGACTTTACCGAACTGAATTTACCTTTACTGGGCAATCAGCTGCCACGGCGCATTGCGATCCGTAACAAGCAGCTGATTATTGAGCTGTAGGGGGTCGTAATGCCATCAGTTGCGTTTTTGTCGATGGACAAGCTGGACGACTTTTTTGTCTATGATGAGTTATTGATCCCGCATTTTGAACAGGCGGGCTGGCAGGTGAGCTCAGTGCCCTGGCGTGAAACCACTGACTGGGATAATTTTGACGCGGTCATCGTGCGCAGCCCCTGGGATTATCAGCAGAGCCCGGCCGCGTTTGTCGCCTGTTTGCGCGACATTGAACGCTCGTCGGCGTACCTTGAAAATCCGCTCGCCCTGATGGAGTGGAATCTGGAAAAAACCTACCTGAAGGCGCTGGAGAAACGTGGTGTCGCCACCTTGCCAACCCTGTGGCGCTGCGGGTTTGACTTAGCGGCTATCGAGCTGGCGCGCAGCCATTTTCAGACCAACAGCCTGATTGTCAAACCCGTGCTCAGTGCCAATGCCGACGATACGTTTTTACTGACCGGCGAAACTGCAGTGATGCAGCACGAGACCCTGAGTGAGCTGTATCATCAGCGTCAGATCATGATCCAGCCCTTCGCGAATGCCGTGGTCGCTGACGGTGAGTATTCGGTGTTCTATTTTGATGGCAGTTACAGTCATGCCATCCTGAAAACTCCCAAAGCCGGTGATTTCAGAGTGCAGGAAGAGCATGGCGGAACGTTACAGGCGGTGACGCCGGACAAAGACATCCTGGCGGTGTGTGAACAGGCGCTGGCGGCCATGCCCACCGACAGTTTGTATGCGCGGGTGGATATTATTCGCTTTGACAACCGCTGGGTGATCATGGAGCTGGAGTTGATTGAGCCGTCGCTGTACTTCAACCTGGACGAAGCGTCCTCCCCCCGTTTTGTCCAGGCCTTCCTGTCCCGTTTTCAGCGTCGCCACACAGCCGGCTGACGCCGCTGCGTGGCAGGCGAAGCTAGCGCTCCACCCGTCTGCTGTGTGACGCCACATTCCGCTGCACTTTCTGGGGTTGCTGGCGCTGCTGGCGCACCGCCGGCTTGTGCTGACGGACGGCTTTGTCACTGCGGTAATTCGGCCGTTCCACCGGCTTACTGTATTGCCGGGGGGATTTGGGCTGGGCACGCGGGGCGGCCGGGTTAGTGCGGCGCACGGCCTCGGGTTTACTCAGCCGGGGGGGCACCCCATCGCGGGTGTTACTGTGACGGACCGGCTTCCGGGTATATTTTTCCGGCCGGGGTTTCACCGGCGCGGTGGTGCGGACCTGCTTTGGTACCACCGGCGTTACCTGACGCTGGGGTTTACGCACCTCCTGCAGCCGCTGACTGGGCTGCTGGCGGTAATCCACCTGCCGGGACTGGCTATGCACCACTTTACGCTGTGGCGTTACCGCGTAACGCCCGGGTGCACTGCGTACGACCCGGTCCGAATACCGGATGCGGCGGTGTTTCACATTGTGATCCCAGCGCTGGTATTCCTTGCTGTACACCCGTTTGCGTGAATAGCCGTGATGATAGTGACGCACCGGCCGGTGAGTGACGACCACATGGCGGTTATGCCAGT
>JBPEWW010000417.1:0-2460 GCA_052032275.1 Alteromonas sp.
TTTCAACAAAGGTATGCCACGCCGATGAGTAATGCTTTTGCGGCTCGCTGGCCTGCTGCGCCCACGCCGAGTCACTCCACTGGGCAAACGTCTTGCCCAGCATGGGCATGTCGGTGATCCACTCACCCGGGTAATCAATAAACTCAAACACCACGTCGGTATAGGGCATCAGCAGCTTCTTAATGCTGCCGGTTTGCCGCAGACGGACAATGAGCTTAAAGCCATACGCCTGTTCCGTGGGCGCCGGCCACTGACCGGCTTCCAGGGCCTGCAGGTGTGCATCGGCCGGGAACAGGGCGTAGCCTGGCAGCGGCTCTATACGCATATGGTCCACCAGCTCCATGGGCAGACTTTCTAGCAGCGGCAGGCAGTTATACTTTTCCTCACTGCGGTACTTCAAGATGGTCATCAGGCTGGTAAACAGCATGGATTTGCCACTGCGGCTGAGCCCGGTGATGGTGAACCGGTGCCGGTCCTGTAAAAACCACGCATCCACCTGCGACATGCCCAGACCAGACGCCTGCTGTACCGGTTGCATCATTTGTTTAACCCAATCGCGCATGGTGCGCCCTACCTCCGCCTGCTATATCTGTTCGCTCTGTGTGTAAGTAGTGGTGCTTTTGCAGGCAAAAAGCAAGCGGTTGGCATATTTTGTTACACCTGGCTTACCTGACTCCCCGCGCCAGCGTTTGCCCCATCTATACGAGCTTTACCGTTAGCGGTGGTTGTGAGTCTGTGGTTACCGGGCGCAAATTCGCTTTACAAATTTCATCGGAATAGTAAACATATAAAAATTACCTAATATAAGGAGCAGTACATGAGTAAGTCGTATACCGAGATCACCCAGCGTATTTCAAAGAACATGAAAACCCTGCGCAGTGACATTCCCGATACCATGTCAGGCTTTTCAGCCATGGCCAAGGCCGCTACCGCAGACGGCGCACTGGATAAAAAGACTAAAGAGCTGATTGCCCTGGCAATTGGCGTGTCGACCCGCTGTGACGGCTGCATTGGTTTTCATACCAAGGCGCTGGTAGAGCTGGGTGCCAGCAAAGCAGAAGTGGAAGAAACCCTGGGCATGGCTATCTACATGGGCGGCGGTCCGTCGCTGATGTATGCCGCCGACGCCATGCAAGCGTTTGAAGAGTTTTCCGAAGGTAAGTAGCCGCCTTTATCCTGCGTCCGCCTATTCCCAGCCCCAGGGAGCGGGCGGTGTCGCCACGGGTTTAGTCAGATCAAAATCCACCTGAAAGGCCCTGCCCTCACGCACCAGCTGATAACTGAGGGTGTCGGGATAAATAAATAGCTTCCAGGTGTTATTCAGCGACTGGGGCAGGCCCTGCTCGGCAAACATATGCCGGGTGTAGCTGTCTGCCGGGAAGGCCTGCGCCTGCGCGAAGCCCGGCTCGGTGGTAATGCCGCCGTAATAAGTGACCTTATCTATACTGCCATCTGCATGGCGGTGATCGTGTTTAAGCACCAGCCCACTGCCGGTGCGGCTGAGTAACCAGGTCCGTGAGCGGTTGTCACCCACATGAAACGGCATGGTGAGCAGGGTGTCGGTGCATTCACGAAAGTGCACCACCAGCCGCTTATTAGCGAACGCGTCGGAGGGGGCGGTATCGGTGGTCACCTTCCCGGCGAACGCTTTGCCGCAATACACAGACAGGGTGTCGAAAAACGCCTGATGCGCAGGGTGCGAGCGCACGGGTAACGGATCTGCCAGCGCTATCACAGGCACTAGCAGTGCCAATAAAGCAACAAATTTCATAAGAGGTACCGGTTAGCAAAAAACTCAGCCTACCGGAAAACCACGCGCAACGCACTTGTGGTTTAGCGCTGCCCACTGGGCATCTAATGGCGGGTGGTGCTGATACCTAATTTGCGCGCCAGCCGGTTTTTGGTGGAGTGCCAGTGATTTTTCGGCAGTCTGGGCGCCTGCGCCAGAATTTCATCGAAGCGGATTTCGGCAACCGGCAGGGGCGGCACATGGGCACAGAATAAGGTGTCTAAGCGGGTCTCGGCCACCCGCTGCAATGATCGTTTATACTGATTCGGGTGACACACCGGATACGGCGGCACCAGCTGGCCTTTCACCTGCACGATAAGGTCGGCCACATATGCCTGGCGGGAAGGGGTATGGATAAGCGACAGGTCGTGATCGGTATGGCCGGGCGTAAACACCACCTGCCAGTCTGCAAAACCAGGAAGCGTCTGACCGTCGGTTAACAACTGATCCGGCTTTAAAACAGGCGAATACCAGATATGTTTTTTCGGTTTGCGCAGGCGGTTGGCCACCCACCAGGTTAACGCCACATCAATGGCATGGGCGCTGCGTCCGGCCAGGCCACTGTACCACTTACGCGCCTTGGGGTGAGCCGCAATGGGCGCGCCGGTTTTAGCCCGTAAGGCGTGGGCACCGCCGGCGTGATCCGGATGCATATGGGTGACCACTATCAG
>JBPEWW010000418.1:0-3735 GCA_052032275.1 Alteromonas sp.
ATCAGGCTGGGCAACAACTGGGCATTGAGCCGCGCGCTGTGGTCCGGCATAGCACCGACGTACGTCTGGCGCTCATCCTCACTGCGCGTCACCCAGGCACGGGTAAACCCCTTCAGCTCCAACGGAATACCGTCATGCGGTATCGCCGAAAAGCGCTGTCGGCTGTCCGTATTCATGAGGCTGCCATACCCCACCACGATGTGGGGCTCATGGATGTCGCTTAACCAGCGCGTCAGTGCGTTCACATCTATCATGGCAATAGTTGCTCCTGTTCAGCATTACACCGCCCTGGGCAATCCGCCAGAGCGGCTGCCACAGGGCCTGACATGGGTAACGTTCATTACGCGCCGCTGTGTCAGCTGATCAGAAATAGGTGCGCACGCCCAGCGTAAAATTACGTCCCGGCAAGGGCGCCTGATCTTTCAGGAACGACGTATGAACCCGCGCCTCTTCATCAGTCAGGTTATTCCCCTTGGCAAATAACACCCAGTTAAGCCCGCCTTTGCGAAACTCGTATGAGAGATTGGCGTCCAGCAGGGTATAACCCTGGGTGGCGGTTTCATAAGGTGCCAGGGTGGTCTGGTCGTCGTGCCAGGTGGCGCCAATACTGGCCGAGACGGCATCGCCCACATAACTGAGCTCCGCGCCCAGGCGCATGGGCGGAATGCGGGGCAGATTTTCGTTTTTCACCTCAGCACGAATGAGATCTGAGAAGACCGTTACCCGCCAGTCTGGCGTTAAATCAACATAGCCCTCGGCCTCCATGCCCCAGATATCGGCATCTGCCTGCTGAAAATAAAATACCGGCAGCCCTTCCCCGGCATGCTCCTCTTCCATGCCGTCAGCGTGCTCGTCGTGAAGGTCTTCTTCATGCTCACCGTGAGCCTCATCAATTGCCGTCAGCCCGGTGGCACTCTGATAAATGTAATCATCGGCCTGGTTATAAAAGAATGAGACCGAATATCCCCAGTCGCCGGTGAATTTGCGGAACGTCAGATCCAGGTTAGTACTTACCTCTTCGTTTACATCGCGTAATGATTCGGCAATCTCACCGTCTTCATCCATGTCGAAAACCAGTCCTACCTCGAAGGTTTCCGTGGCCAGGTGCTGACCGGCGGCAAACAGCTCCTGCAGACTCGGTGCCCGCTCGCTGCGCGACAGCGTCAGCGCCACGGCATGGCCGGCGGTGTATTCCCAGTTCACACCCGCAGACAAGGACGTGGCAGTGAAGTCATAGCTGTTAAAACTGAAGATATGTTCGTCGTGCCCGTCCTCTTCGTGGTGGCTTTCTTCATCATGGTGCGCGTCTTCATGACCGTGCTCACTGTGATCCACATGTAAATCGACCGAAGTATCTGCGGCCTCATAAGAAGTGCGCTCCAGCCGTCCACCGAGCTCGACGATGACATCGCCTATCGACCGCTGTTCTACCAGGTATAAGGCCACACTGTGTGAGTCGGTGGCCGGCGTAAAGGCTTCAGCCCCGATGGCCTGATAATCGGCCTGGTTATACTGCAGTCCCATCACGCCATGCCAGCCAGCCAGCTCCTTATGGGTGGCCGACAGCCTGATATCGGTGGATTTATTGCTGAAGACCGTACCTGGCTCACCGTCTTCAATCTCCGCATGCGCGTAATCGGTGTAGGCCGCTGCAAATTTGGCTGTCGTCAGGAAGTCCACTGGTGTGTACCACTCGCCTGCCATCTGGTAGCGGGTCATGTCCACATCGAGTAACACGCCCTCTTCGCCATCTTCTTCGTGGTGCATGTCTTCATCATGGTGGTCGTCGCCTTCCTCATGATGTTCGTCGTGCTCTTCTTCTTCGTGATGGCCATGGCTGTGCCCCGGCACACCGTACAGATTGTCCAGCTTCTCAACGGCAAACCCAAAGTAGCCCTCGTCCTCCACCCAGGACAGCCCTGCGGTAACATTGGTGGTGTCCATGGCACTGTTCTCCAACGTGCCGCGCGGCTCGTCGTCATCCGGGTTCAGTGAGGCATAGCCGGGGATATCGGCATCCTTTGTTTCGCGGGAAAATGCATCGAAATGGTAGGCCAGCCTGCCTTCGCTGCCGGTCACGTCCACCTTGCCGTACTGCCCATTGTCGACGGTGCTGTAACTCACTTCCGCTTCCCCTTCCACGCCGGTGGGCAGGTACTGGGGAATACGCCGGTCAACCACATTCACCACCCCGCCGATGGCACCACTGCCGAATTGCAGCGTGGCCGGTCCGCGCAACACCTCCACCTGCGCTGCACTGCTGGTATTACTGGCCACATTGTGGTCGGGCCCTACCCGGGACACGTCAGACACATCCAGGCCATTCTGAACAATTTTCACCCGTGGCCCGTCATTGCCGCGAATAATCGGGCTACTGGAGACGGGTCCGAAGTAAGTGCTGTGCACCCCCGGGGTACTTTTTAAGGTTTCGCCCAGGGTGGGTTGCTGGATTTTTTTCAGCTCCTCGGCACCGATAACCGTAACCGGTGTGACTGACTCAAGTACCGAGCTTTGCATGGCCGTGGCGGTCACCACAATGTTTTCTACCGATGCCGGCTCCAGCACGAAGTCAGCCTGTTGATCGCCGTCGACGTCACCTAAATCGTTGTCACCGTGAATGTATTTGTCGCTGTAGACATGTAAATGAATATGTCGCAACGGCAGGTCGCTCAGCGTGTAGCGGCCCTGACTGTCGGTGAAGGCCACCCGGCGGCTGCCTTCCACTTTTACCTGCGCGCCGGCCACCGGCTCACCGCTGGTACTGGTCACGGTCCCGGACACAGTGACCGGGGTAACCGTCTGATCAGAGGAAGACGCCAGTGGGCTGTCGCTGTGTGCGTTAGCCGTCGCCAGCGGCAAGCCGGTCAGTGCACTGGTGACAACCAGCGTTAGCAGTGAAAATCGAAACATGATACGAAGAGGTCCTGTGGCTCAATTTGTTATGTTATAACATTTTTAACTTTTGCAGGGCATTTGTCAACGGTCGCTGATCGGCTGTGTTCTGTTACTGGTCGATGTCCTGCCCGGTAAATACCTGCTTACATTTTCCGCCAGTCATTTACCGCAGCCCGGACTATGATAGCGCATTCAGTATAGTGCCGGAGGACACCCAATGAATCGTTTGCAACAGTATGGCGCGCTGGCGGCAATGGCCAACGCCTGCATTTATATTGCGATGTTTATTTACTATGGGGCGGTGGCGGATCTGCCCGCGTCAGCTTCGCCGCAGGAAAAAGTGGTATTCATGCAGGCCCATCAAACGGTGCTGGCCACGGTGAATATTTTCGGCTACATGGTGTTTGGGGTACTGCTTGCCGTGTTGGTGCTAGCCTGCCATACACGAATCAAAGACCACGGGCTGGTCCGCGCGCAACTGGCAAGCGTGTTCGGATTTATCTGGGTGGGCGTCATCATTGCCGCTGGTATGGTGGCGAATGTCAGTCTGTTCGGCGTCACCGCGCTGTACCTTCAGGATCCACAGCAGGCGGTCACCGTGTGGCTGTCCACGGCGCTGGTGCAGCAGGCCCTTGGGGGTGGCGTGGAGTTGCTGGGCGGCCTGTGGGTGTTGTTGTTAAGCATGGCATTTATCGCCTCGGCCCAGTTACCTAAAGCACTGCATTTGCTTGGGGTAGTGGTCGGGATCACCGGCATCCTGACACTGCTCCCGGCCAGCCTGTTTACGGAGCTGTTTGGCCTGCTGCAGATTATCTGGTTTGGCTGGCTGGGCCTTGTCCT
>JBPEWW010000419.1:0-11284 GCA_052032275.1 Alteromonas sp.
GAAAGGAAGGCTGGAAGGATCAACTGGAAGGGAGGCCGGTGGGCGCAGACCCACCGGCCAAAACAAACGGTATATTCCCAACTTAGGCGACGTCGAAGGCGTCGTCTGAAAAATCGTCGTCGTAATCTGACTGGTTACTGGCAGAGCTGTGCAGGGTATAAAAATGCTTTTTACCCCGCGCCAGCCGCACATACTTCTGCCAGGCTTTCTCCAGCGCATTCTGGGCCGGCACCATCCCCTGAGTAAACGCTAAAAAGTGCTTTTCATCATCGGATTCCGGGGACAGCTCACCACTTTCCAGTGCCAGCAGGGTAAGGCCAAAACGACTCAGTAAGTCTGCATCGCTGATACTGAAATCGCCGGATTTGCGAAACCCATAAGGAAACTTCACGCGGTCGATAAACGCTTTTTGTGGGACACGGATATTTGGAGCTTGCATGAGTTATCTCACTGTTAGGTTGGTTTACAGGCAGACTTTTAATGGAATTTTTGAAGAAGATAAAACAAATTTTTTTGTTCTATAGCACAAAAAAAATTGTTCAGATTACTGTGACAGAAAACTATGGCCGGGGATGATTAACGGCGAGTCGCTGATGCCCGCCATACACGCATAGGAAAGAGAAATGGCCGGTAGCCTGTAGGGAAAATGTACACCAATTCAGCGAACGGCATTGATGACTTTTTGAGCAAAAAATTTTTGTCGTTACGATGATAATAATTCGTTTCCTATTTTTGCAGGGCGCATAATAATGCAGGTGTGGCAACAACAAAGAGACCATAATGAGTAAAGACTATCGTTACCAGCGCGAAGAATGGGACTCGGTAGAGGAAGACCTTGACGAGAAGAAAATGAAATCCCGTCGTGAACATGAAATGAAGGCAAAGCAAAAACGCGACATGCAACGTCGTGAAAAGCAACGCAGGCTTCAGCAGGAAAGCTTCTAGGTTCACATACACTTCCGCATTGTACAGCGCGTCATTTTAGTGATGCGCTGAGACTGCTTTGTATTTACAAGCAGCGAATTCTGTGACAGCTTACCGCTACTTACGTTCGGTTATGTACAAGCATGGATATTCGCTTTTTAACTACCTTTATTGAGGTGGTCAACACCCGTCATTTCGGCAAAGCCGCCGAAAACCTTTATCTCACCCAGTCGGCTGTCAGTGCCCGCATTAAATTGCTGGAGGAGTATTTTCACACCACCTTATTTATTCGCCAGCGTAACAGTATTCAGCTCACCCAGGCTGGGGAGAAGCTGTTACCCTTCGCCCGCCAGTTATGCGATACGCTGAATGAAGCGCGTCAGGAGCTGCAGGTTCAGTCGGCAGAATATGTGGTGTGCGGTGCAACGCAGCTAGCCAGCGAGTTATCGCTGCCCGGCGCATTAGGGCATTTGCATAACGCCTTCCCGGACTGGTCGGTGAAAGCAGAGGTGCTCACGCTGGATAACTTATCCCGGCAGTTGCATGAACGAGTCATTGATGTGGCGTTCTCCACTGAGGTACTTAAGTCTGAAGAAGTCACCAGTACTGTCCTGGAGCAGCGGGCGTTGTCGTTGTGTCGCTTTCCGGCGGCACAGGGCGCAGAGTCATCAGAATTTGTCGCCATTGACTGGGGGAGCAAGGTTCGCGATACCCTGCTGACTCAGTACCCGGCATTCCGGGATGCAAAGTTACGTACCAACTCGCTGTCGCTGGGGTTAACCACCCTGCGCGCAGAAGGCGGTGTGGCTGTGTTACCCAAGGATACCGCCGACCAGCTGATAGCTGAGGGGGCCGCGACACATTTTGACACACTTAACGACTGTTACGTGAGCCTGTATATGCACACAATGAAGTCGGTCCGACGTGTCGGTCTCTCTGAAGTGATTGCCAGTTTACTGCCGCCCGCGGCCAGTAAGTAAGCTGGCAGGGGCCACCTCGCGCTGCTAAACAGGCGGCATACCATTCTGATAAGGAAAATCAATGAAACACTTAGTTGTAGCGCTGGGCCTGCTGGCCGGCATCACCGGCTGCCAACAGGCGCCTGATACCCAACCCGGTCAGGCTGCCGTCGCGCAGACCCGGCTTACTGTACCTGTGCATTATGAAACGCTGGATAACGGGCTTAAAGTCGTACTGTCCAAAGACGCCACCGCCCCTATCGTGGCTATTGGTGTGTACTACAACATTGGGTTTCGGATTGAACCTGAAGATCGTACCGGCTTTGCTCACCTGTTCGAGCATATGATGTTTCAGGGGTCACAAAACCTGCCGAAAGGCGAGTTTGATAAGCTGGTTAACGGCAATGGTGGAATTAACAACGGCTCTACCCGGTTTGACTTTACCAACTATTACGAAATTCTGCCGGCCCATACCCTGGAAACGTTTTTGTGGGTGGAAGCCGACAGAATGCGGGGCCTGAATATTACTCAGGCCGAGCTGACTAATCAGCAGGGGGTGGTAAAAAATGAGGTGAAGGTGAATGTCCTGAATCAGCCTTATGGTGGTTTTCCGTGGCTGGACTTACCTCAGCATGCCTTTGACAACTGGTACAACGCCCACAATTTTTATGGCGATCTGGAAGACCTGGATGCCGCTACCCTGGAAGACGTTGAACGCTTTTTTGATCAGTATTACGCGCCCAATAACGCAGTGCTGGTGGTCACGGGCGACCTTGACGTAGAGCAAACCATGACGTGGGTAAAACGCTATTTTTCCGGGATCCCGGCCGCCGACCTCGCGCCTGCGCCGGATATTTCAGAGTCACCTCAAACGGCAGAGCGCCGGGCCAGCCGGGTCGACCCGCTGGCGCCTAAGCCGGCCTACGCAGTGGGCTATCGGATGCCAGAACGAAACTCGCCAGCCTATTACGCCATGGGACTTATTGATCAGTTGTTGCTGCAGGGCGATGACAGTTTATTGCATCAGACGCTGGTCGAAGAGCAGGGCGTGGCCGGGGATGTGTCTGGCGGCATAAATCTGCTCGGGAACATGTTTAATTACAATGGACCTATGCTGTGGACGGCGGCACTGGTCCACGAGCCGGAGGTGAGCGAGCAGGCCATCACCCGCAGTATCGATAACGTTATTCAGCAATTGCAAAGCGAGCCGGTGACAGAAGAAATGCTCAATCGTGCCCGGGTGAAGTTACGTTCCGCGCTGTACGATACAATTGACGGCGGCAGTGGCATTGGCAAACTGGATTTGCTTGCCAGTTTTGCCTTATTTGACGACGATCCTGCGCGGATCAACGAAATTGAAGCCAAATTTGCTCAGATTACCCCGGCAATGATTCAGCAAACCGCAAGCCAGTACCTGACCCCGTCAAACCGCACTATCTTTACCGTGCTGCCCGCCCAAACAGAGGGAAATCAGCAAACCACAGGAGCTACCGAATGAAACGGATTTTCAGCCAGCTAATTACCCCGGCACTCTTTGCCGCGTGCAGTATCGCCGTGTCTGCCTCTGACTTTCCGTCGACCCCGCCAGCCCCGGGCGAGCCAAAGGACTTTGCACTGCCGGCGATGTCGTCTTATGCGCTACCCAACGGCCTGCAGGTAACGTTTATCCCGTATGGTGAAACGCCCAAAACGACCATGGTGTTGCAGTTTGACACCGGTAACCAGCACGACGGTGACCAGGGCGGGCTTGCCGACATGGTATTTGAACTACTTAAGCAGGGTACCGCGACACTCGATGCCGGCGCGATAGCCATGCAGGCGGCCTCCATGGGCGGCCAGGTGTCTACTCAGGTAGGCATGAACAGCAGTCAGGTGGCGCTGGATGTATTGAGTGAGTTTAACAGTGAGGCGGTGTCACTGTTGGCAACGCTGGTCGCAACGTCGACGTTTGCCGACGCTGATCTTCAGCGTGCGATCCAGAATCAGTGGCGCGATATCGAAGTGGCACGGTCCCGCCCACAGGGGCAGGCGGTAGTCGCTTTCTACGAAAAAATGTATGGCGACCATCCTTATAGTCACATTTACCCGACCCGCAACGAGCTGCATAGTATAAGTCGCGAGGATGTCAGACAATTCGCTGATACCTACCTCACTGCCAGCAATGCGCATCTGTACATTGCGGGCAGGTTCGATCAGGCGCAACTGCAGGACGCCATTCGCACGGTCTTTGCTGAGCTGTCACCAGGTGAGGCGATAGCAGCGATAGCGAAGCCGCCACAGCAGGTGTCACCGGGACTGACTTTGATAGACCGGGAGGACGCTGTGCAGTCCACCGTCAGAATGGGCCTGCGGACAGTGCCGATGGCGCATCAGGATTATGTGCCAATGGAGGTGATGAATACCTTGTTGGGCGGCATGTTTTCCAGTCGCATTACGCAGAACATTCGTGAAGATAAAGGGTATACTTACTCACCCCGCAGTGCGCTGTTTAGCTATAAGGACGCGTCAGTGTGGTATCAGGCGGCAGATATTCAGGCAGAAAGTACCGGTGCGGCCATCAATGAAATAGTCAGGGAAATTGCAGGTCTGCAGCAGGCGGCGCCCCCGCCGGAAGAACTCCAGGGCGTAAAAAACTATATGTCGGGCTTATTTGTACTGCGCAACTCCTCACGTGCCGGGGTGATTGCACAATTAGTGCGACTCAACGTAAACGACCTGCCGCAGGCGCGACTGACCGATTATATTTCCATGGTTAATCAGGTGAGTGCCGCACAGGTGTCCCAGGTGGCGGTTGAATATCTGAATTTCGACAACATGTCTGTTATTGTGGTTGGCGATGAACAACAGATGCAAGAACAACTGTCGGTGGTGGACAAACTGCCAGTGACGCAATTGGAGAAGTAATATGAGTGCGATGTCACACCCGCTGCTGAACGTCTCAATTGAGCAGCGTCTGCAAGAAACGTTTGCTGCAATTAAAGAAAACGAAGCCTTGTGGATCCTGACTGACGAGCATGGCTGCGTCATGCTGACTGCCGACGACGAGGACGGGATCCCGGTATGGCCGGACGCTGGCATAGCCAGTTTATGGGCAACCGACGACTGGGCGCACTGTGAGCCGTTGCAAATTTCGCTGGCGGACTGGTACAAAAAATGGGTGCCTGGCATGCAGGAAGACGAGTTGCTGGTCATGGTCTGTCCGGTGCCGGGGGAGGAAGGTGAAGTCCTTGAACCTGCCGACTTTGCCGAGCAGTTAAGCTGAAACGCTGTGATTTTACACCAAGGCCGCACCCGCGGCCTTTTTTGTGACCGCAATGAAGCTCAGAAAACCCGTCGTATTGCGCTAAAACCGCCTACACTAACATCTGCAAGCAGTAATCCATTGTGATGTCGTGATCCCTGCGCAGCTTACCGGCGTTTACGACAGTAAGTTAATGAGGAGAATCAATTATGTATACGGACCAACCCACCATGCAGGACCTGTTCGTTCAGCTTGGCCTGGACAGCAGTGACGAGGCAATTGACAGTTTTATAGAAAAGCACCGCGGCATGAACGATAGCCGGCATATCGAAGAGGCGCCGTTCTGGAATGATTCACAATCGCAGTTTCTGAAGTCTGCGCTGGAGGACGATGCTGAATGGGCGGAGGTCATTGACCAGCTCAACGTCCAGTTACATCAGGACTAACTGCCGCTTAGCCCCCCATGGAGCAGCGTCGCCCGTGGGGCGGGGGAACGCCGCTGATAACCGCGACGGCCGTCACTGGCCGTCGTAAACGGGCACTAGTTTTATGCCTCAAACAATCTGGCTGTAGCAGCAAAGCTGCTGCCCAACTTCTTGCTTTACAAACATTTTCACGCAAATACGGCCATCAGCATAGGCGTCTTGAAGAAGGTGTGATATACCTGCTTGGCTTAAACTTTTTATGCCAAGGAAAAAGGAATGTCATTAAACGTATTTACCCGCCTGGCGCTGCCTGTCATGTTGACCTCAATGGCTGCCACTGCCAAGGAAGGGATGTATACCCCCGAACAGCTACCTGCCATTGCCGATGATCTGAAAGCCACCGGCCTGCAAATTTCTCCCGAGCAGTTAAGTGATCTTACCGGGTTTCCCATGGGGGCGATTGTGTCACTGGGTGGTTGTTCGGCTTCATTTGTTTCTGATTCAGGCTTAGCTGTCACCAACCATCATTGTGCGCGCGGCTCGGTGCAATATAATTCTTCGCCAGAGCACAATTACCTGAAGGACGGCTTCCTGGCTAAGACACACGCTGACGAGCTACCCGCCGCGCCAGGTACGCGCATGTGGGTAACGGTAGATTTTTCTGACGTAACAAAGCAGGTCACGGGCGGCTTAAGCGACGCCTTGTCTGGCCGTGAGCGCTATGATGCCATTGTGAAAAACCAGAAAGCCATTATTGCAGAATGTGAAGCCGAGCCCGGTTACCGGTGTTCGGTACCGGCATTCTTTGATGGGCTTGAGTACAAACTGATCAAACAACTGGAAATCCGCGATGTGCGTATTGCCTATGCACCGGCAGATGCTATCGGTAAATATGGCGGTGACATTGATAACTGGATGTGGCCCCGCCATACCGGTGATTTTGCCTTTTACCGTGCCTATGTGGACAAAGACGGCAAACCGGCTGATTTTAGCAAAGACAATGTGCCCTATACGCCCGAGCACGTATTAACCGTGTCTGCTGGCGGGCTGGAAGCCGGTGATTTTGTGATGGCCGCCGGTTACCCGGGGTCCACCAACCGCTATGCACGGCTGGTTACCGTGGATTATATGTTCAACTGGCTGTACCCCACTTACATTGACCTGGTTACCAACTGGATTGAGGCAATAGAAAATGCTGCGCCAGAAGGCAGTGACGCCCGTATCATTTACGAAGCCAGGCTGGCAGGTCTGAACAACTTTCTGAAAAACACCCAGGGCCAGTTAGCGGGCGCAAAACGGGTAGGGCTGCTTGATCGCCGTGAAGCACGTGAAGCCGCGCTGAAAACCTGGTTAAGTCAGGAAGGCGACCCGCAACATTATCAGGCTGCCATTACCGAGCTTGATGCTGTGAAAGAAAAAACCGCGGCCATGAGCAAGCAAAACTTCTGGTACAACAACCTGACCCGCGCCCAGTTATTGTCGGCGGCGCAGACCCTGTACCGCAATGCCATCGAGAAACAGAAACCTGATGCTGAGCGCGAGCCAGGCTTTCAGGCCCGTGATGATAAACGGTTGGAAGAGCGCATGACCCGGCTCAACCGGCGGTTCGATGCGGTGGTAGACAAAGCGGTATGGATGCAGTTTATCGAGATGTACCTGGCGCAACCTGATGCCAATCGCATTGCCGCGTTCGATAAAGCGCTGGGCCTTAAACAAAGCAGCAGTGAACAGGATATCGAGGCGACCCTGGCTGCGATGTACAGTAGTACGACACTCAATGAGGCGGACACCCGCCTGACATGGCTGTCAGCAGATCCTGCGGCGTTCGAAGCCAGCGATGACCCCTTCATTAAGCTTGCAGTGGCGCTGTATGACACTGAAATGGATATTGAAAATCAGTCAAAGGCGCTGGAAGGTCAGGAGGCTGCGTTACAGCCAAAATACATGCGCGCGATAATCGACTGGCAGAAGGCACAGGGCAGTCTGGCCTATCCTGACGCCAACAGTACGTTGCGGGTAACGTATGGCACGGTGTTGGGCGGCTCGCCGAAAGACGGCCTGATTTACGAGCCTTTCACCCGTCTGGAAGGGATCCCGGAGAAGGATACCGGTGAGCCGCCATTTGACTCGCCGGCTAAACAGCTTGAGCTGATAGCATCGAAGACGTACGGGCCGTATGCGCTCGATAGCATCAACAGCGTGCCGGTGAATTTCCTGTCAGACCTTGATTCAACCGGCGGCAACTCCGGCTCAGCAACATTGAATGCGAATGCCGAGCTGGTAGGACTGTTATTCGACGGTACCTTCGAAAGTGTCAACTCCGACTGGGACTTCGATCCGAAAACCACCCGCACTATTCACGTCGATACGCGGTATATGTTGTGGGTAATGCAGTACGTCGATGGCGCGACCAACTTAATCAGCGAGATGAAAATTGCTGAATAATCTGCCTGGCTGAATGCCAGCGCAGCAAACCGGGTAAAAAGGGGCGTCAGCCCCTTTTTTTGTGCCGGCTGAAATCATTGTATTATTCAGCCAGTACGATAAGTTGATCACCATCCTGTCCGGACAGGTATGGAGTAGTAAAGGTAAACAGGAGGCGGTTCTGATTCCCACGGCAGAGGATCTCTGGTTCGTCCCGTTAGGCGGTACCGGCGAAATAGGCATGAATCTCAACTTATACGGTCATGACGGCAAGTGGCTGATGGTTGACTGTGGCATTTCATTTGATGAGCCTTTGGTGCCCGGGTACCGGGAGGCCCAGTCCGGGGCTACCCGCCACGAGGTCGTCGCGCCGGACCCGTCATTTATCGTTCATCAGCGTGACAACCTGTGTGGCCTGGTGATCACTCATGCCCATGAAGATCACATCGGTGCGGTACCGTATCTGTGGCAACGGTTTCAGTGCCCGGTATACGCTACGCCGTTCACCGCAGAAGTGCTGCGCCGCAAGCTTGCGCAACGCGGATTAGCCCAGCGGGTGCCGATTATCGAAGTGGGTACCAGCGCCACGGCGCAGGTCGGTCCCTTTACCTTGCGCTGGATGGCGATCACCCATTCGGTGCCCGAGCCCAGCGCCCTGCTTATTCAGACTAAAGTGGGTAATGTGTTTCATACTGCTGACTGGAAAATTGATGCCCAGCCGGTGACAGGTAAACCGTTCAATCCAGAAGTCTTTCAGGCGCTGGCGACAGAGTCGGTGTTAGCCATGGTAGGCGACTCCACCAATGCCACCAAAGCCGGCTTTTCGGTCTCTGAACGCAATTGTTTTGATGGCTTGTTCGCCACCATTAAGCCGTTACGGGGGCGCGTGGTAGTGAGCTGCTTTGGCAGTAATATTGCCCGCTTGATCACGCTGGCGCGGGTCGCGAAGAAGTCCGGTCGTTATATGGCGCTACTGGGCCGTTCGCTGGTGAATATGCACAGCATTGCCCGTCACACCGGGGTCTGGCCTGATGACGTCGAACTGATTGACCCCCGCCATATCGGCTATTTGCCACCCGAAGAAGTCCTGGCGGTGGCCACTGGTAGTCAGGGGGAGCCGCGGGCAGCGCTTAACAGGCTGGCGCTGGATGGCCATCCGGATTTATCCCTTGGCAAAGGGGATACGGTGATTTTTTCCGCGATTGTCATTCCCGGTAACGAGGCAGCGGTTGCCCGGCTGGTCGCCCGTTTCCAGGGCCGGGGTATTGCCACCATTCAGAGCGAAGACAGCCCGTTGCCCATTCATGCCAGTGGTCATCCCTATGCGGAGGAACTGAAACTGATGTACCGCTGGGTAAAGCCCCAAATCGCGATACCGGTGCATGGTGAACCGGAGCATTTGCGTGCTCACGCTGATATTGCCCTGGCAAGTGGCGTGCGCAAGCATTATGTGGGACTAAACGGTGATCTCTATCGGCTGGCCCCGCAGGCGGGCATTCGCCGGGGCGTGATCCGGGTGGGACGTATCCCGGTGGCACAGAACTAAACGCCGTTTTACCGCATACTCCGCCACGACAATGGCGCCTGGGTAGCCACAGTCACAAGTGAAACTCGTTAAGCTGATGGCCAGTCGGCCGATATGAGGGTTAGTAACCTGGTTGGTTGCTATCTGACATCAGCTTATTAAGGATTCGCTATGAAAAAGCTCGTAAAAATTTCAATTTTTGCCGTTATAGGTTTATTATCAACTACAGTAGCAGCATCTCAGTCGACACCGAAACAGGCCAGTAAAGTCTTCGGTGACATTTGTTCAGTCGCCCAATGGGCGTGTGGTATGACAATTTCAGGTGGTAATGGTGATGGCTTTGAACCTGAGAAGCCTAAGCCTAAAGATAAAAAATGAGTGCAGAGGTAATCCAAATTCCCATGACAACGCTGCTAAACCTGGCAGCGTTAATCCTCTACACGCTGGCAGTCAAACGTATCACCTTTTTTTCCTTTATCTTAATCGGCTTACTCCTCATCGACGTGCTTCATCAGGGGATTGCGATTTACCTGCGTAGCTTTCTCAGCGATGAGCGCAGCCAGTCGTTTGTCTTTCATGCCTGGTATATCAGTTTTGCATTCACCGATTTTCTGTTTTTCCTATGCGGCCTGTATCTGGCAAAAGTGTTTAACAGCGATATAGACAGGGCCAGTCAGTTTGTCCTTTATACCTATCTGGCGTTAGGGGTTATACAGATATTGCGCTTTGCCGAGCGGCTGTTTACTGACACCAACCTGATGGCCTGGCTGTACGCCGAGGGTATTCCGCTCACCAACCTCGTGGTGACCGCGTTTGTGATAGGCTACGTGGGCAAAGTCACCTTTCTGTCCCTGCGTCACGATACGCGGCCCGTGTAGATTTTCATAAAGTAGTCCAAGCCCGTCGCAACAGCGCCGCACCGCCAGCGCAAGCTCAAAAAATCTGCTTAGTGCTGCGCAACTAATGAAAAAGTTCTAAGTCCTGTTATTATGCCTACAGGTTGAACAGCAGCCGTGCGGAAAAAGACGTCGGCACGTAAGAATAAGGTGTGCAGGATTGGCACACAGAATAATGATGAACAGCTGTAAAAAAAATCTCGTAATCCTGGGTTTTCTCCTTCTCCATGTGGTCAGCGGGGCAAGTGTGGCTGCCCCACGGATCCCGGAACCGGTCTTTGAAGTACTTTCTACCCGCAACGGGCTGCCTCAGGATGTAGTCAATCATGTGGTGACCGACAGTGAAGGCTTCTTATGGGTGGCAACGCAGGGAGGGGTCGCGCGCTGGGATGGCTACCGGGCGGTAACGTTAACCGGACCGGATAACAGGCTTACCAATACCAGCGTGACCCGGTTAACGCTGGAAAACGATGAAGCGCTCTGGATCAGTACCTATTCCAGTGGTATTTTCCGCTACGAATTTGCCACCGGTGAGTACACGCTAATGGTGGATCTCCCTTATCGCCAGCGCCCCGACTGGGCACAGTACGCAAACAGTTTTAAATGGCTGAGTAATGACACGCTGCTGATTGGCATGGCCGAAGAGGTGATCCGCTTTCATACTGACACGGGCACGTACGACATCCTTTACTCACTCAGTGATGGGAATTTGGAACGGGCCGAAAGTATCCGCTATACCGAGACCATGGGGGATACGCTGTTAATCGCCACCACCCATCATCTGTATGCAAAGCCACTACGTGAAAGCGGTGACGTCACTAAGGTGGATTTTTTAAATGGCGTGGAGCCGGACGTCAATACCCGCAACGTAAAATTGCTAATGCGGGACG
>JBPEWW010000042.1:0-38362 GCA_052032275.1 Alteromonas sp.
AAGAAACACATTAGCAGCGACATCAGATCGGCAAATGTCCCCATCCACGCGGGCAGCCCTTCCGGCGGGCATTTCGGACACTCTTCTCTCTCAGCCATGACTACGCATCCTCGGCACCCGTGGCACGCTTGCTGGCGGCCAGATAGTTTTTCAGTATGCCTTCGATAACACGCGGATTCTGTCCATCAGCAATGCCGACAATGCCATCTAAAATCAGCTTCTGATTAAGTTTTTCTTCCTGAGCCCGAACGTTAAGCTTAAACGCAATGGGTAAGCAGATAACGTTGGCAAAAAAGGCGCCATACAAGGTGGTTAACAGGGCTACTGCCATGGCCGGCCCGATAGCTTTAGGGTCGTCCATGTTTGACAGCATCGCCACCAGACCAATCAGGGTACCAATCATGCCCATCGCCGGTGCCACATCCCCCATCCCCTTAAATATGGTGGCGCCGAACTCGTGGCGCTCAGTGGTCATGGCGATATCCTTGGCAAGGGTTTCCCGGACTACTTCGATATCGTGGCCATCCACCAGCATATCGACGCCCTTTTGCATAAACGGACTTTCGATTTCTGCCTCTTCTAACGCCAGAAAGCCACCTTTACGCGCGGCATCAGCCATTTCCACCACTTTCTCAATCAGCGATTCCGGCGAGTCAATTTTAAACATAAACGCTTTGGCCGCTACCTTACCGGCACCAAAAAACTGCGCCAGCGTGAACTGCGACAGCACCACGAAAATAGTACCGCCAAATACGATCAGAATTGAAGGGACATTGATGAACGTGCCAAGGTCGCCGCCAAGCACCATGGCCATCACAACGAAGCCGATTGCCCCCAACATGCCTATGACGGTAGCTAAATCCACAAACTGTTCCTCATAAATTGCGCCAACCCGTGTTGCCAATAGCGCTTAGGCTATTATTTTGCTTAGATTCTTCAGCGTCTTACAACACGTTTATAATTATAGTGCCAGCTATTCTATCGGCATGGCTGTAGAATTCTATAACCATTTTGTTGAAATCCCACGAATGGTGTTACCCGTATTGTGCCGGGCAAACACGCTGCCCCCGCCGCCGCTGGACTGGACAAACCATTTGACCCGTCGCGCGGGCTCGGTTAATGTGCGCCTATTCTATTTAATACCCACAAACGAGTGAGCCTGTGACGGATAAAACTCCCACGCCAACGTTCGAAGAAAGCCTTTCTGAGCTGGAAGCTATCGTGAATGAAATGGAAAACGGTGATCTGCCGCTGCATACCGCACTGGAAAAGTTTGAACGCGGTATCAAATTGTCCCGTCAGAGCCAGCAATCCCTTGAACAGGCCGAACAAAAAGTAAAAATTTTGCTTTCTGAGCAAGGTCAGGAAACTCTGACGCCGCTTAAACAAGACGACACAAAGTAGCCACCTCACACCCTGTGTTCGTGTCAGCTTAACAGGTCCCGCTATGGAATTTTTGGCCCTGCATCAGCAGATTAAACAACAAACCGATGATGCACTTAGCCAGTTGATGAGTATGTTGCCCGCACACGCACCACGTCTGCAGGCCGCAATGCGCCACGCGCTGCTGGCGGGGGGCAAACGTATGCGTCCGCTGTTGGTGCACCTGATTGGTGACACCCTGGATATCCCACGACGGGACCAGCTTACCATCAGCATGGCAATTGAATGCATTCATGCCTATTCACTGGTACACGATGACCTACCGGCAATGGACGATGATGACCTGCGCCGCGGCGTGCCTACTTGTCACATTGCATTTGACGAAGCCACTGCCATTCTAGCCGGTGATGCCTTACAGACGCTGGCGTTCACCGTACTTGCCGATTATCCAATGAGCGAATACGGCGACACGCAACGCGCCAGGCTGGTATCAGTGCTGGCGAAATCTGCCGGGTACCTGGGTATGTGCGGCGGACAGGCCATTGATTTAGCTGCCACCGGCGAGTCTATTTCGGTGGCAGCGCTTACCCAGTTACACCAGCTCAAAACCGGGGCTCTGCTGTGCGCATGCGCAGAGATGGTAACCCTGGTCAGCGACAACCTGGCGGACGAAAGTCGCCTGGCACTGATTGAGTTTGCCCGGCTGATGGGACTGGCCTTTCAGGTCCAGGATGACATTCTGGACGTAGAAGGCAATGCCGAGCTGATTGGTAAGCCGCTGGGTTCGGACGAAGGCCATGGTAAAAATACCTTCCCGGCCCTGTTGGGCATGGACAGTGCAAAACAGGAACTGGCCTCGCTACATGAAAGCGCCCTTCAAGCGCTGGAGAGTTTACCCTACAATACAGATCATCTTGCCGCGTTCAGCGAGCTGATGGTGAAACGTGATCATTGAGCGCTAGCGCGTTTACGCATAAAGAATAACAACGCATGACTTTAGATCTGAAGCACTACCCTACCCTGTCCCAGGCGTCCACGCCCGAGGCGTTACGCACCCTGTCGCAGGAACAACTGAAAAAGCTTGCTGATGAGCTGCGTGAATACCTGCTGAACTGTGTCAGTCAGAGTAGCGGGCATTTCGCCTCTGGTCTGGGCACCGTGGAGCTGACCGTGGCCCTGCACTATGTCTATAACACACCGTTTGACCGGTTGTTGTGGGACGTGGGTCATCAGGCATATCCCCATAAGATTCTGACCGGACGGGCAGGACGCATGTCTACCATCCGTCAGAAAGATGGCCTGCATCCGTTCCCATGGCCCCCGGAAAGCGATTATGACACTTTTGCCGTCGGGCATTCGTCCACGTCTATCAGCGCCGCGCTGGGGATGGCCGTTGCCGCCGAAAATGAGAATGCCGGGCGTAAAGTTGTGGCGGTCATTGGTGATGGTGCCATGACGGCAGGAATGGCGTTTGAAGCCCTCAATCATGCGGGTGACATCAATAAAGACATGGTGGTGGTGCTGAACGACAACGAAATGTCTATTTCCGAGAATGTCGGGGCCCTCAACAGCCACCTGGCACGCCTGTTAACCGGCAACTTTTTCAATACGATTCGTGATGGCGGTAAAAAACTGCTCAGTAATGTTCCGCCCATCAAAGAGTTTGCCAGCCGTGCCGAGGAACACCTCAAAGGCATGGTGGTACCGGGTACCATTTTTGAAGAGCTGGGCTTTAATTATATCGGCCCTATCGACGGCCATGATGTTGATGCGATGGTTGACACCCTGCGTAACATGCGCAAATTCAAAGGCCCGCAGCTGCTGCATGTGGTCACCCGCAAAGGCAAAGGTTATCCGTCTGCCGAAAAAGATCCAATCAAATTCCACGCAGTGCCAAAGTTCAATCCGGCGGAAAACGCGCTGCCTAAAGCAAAACCTTCTGCACCAACTTTCTCTGCCATCTTCGGCCAGTGGTTGTGTGATATGGCCAGTCAGGATAACAAGCTGATGGCCGTCACCCCTGCCATGCGGGAAGGCTCCGGAATGGTGGCGTTCTCCCAGCAGTTTCCTGACCAGTACTTTGATGTCGCGATTGCGGAACAGCACGCCGTGACGTTTGCCGCCGGACTGGCCAAAGAAGGCTTCAATGCGGTGGTAGCAATCTACTCCACATTTTTACAGCGTGCCTACGATCAGTTAATTCACGATGTGGCGCTGCAAAACCTGCCCGTGCTGTTTGCCATTGACCGGGCCGGCATTGTCGGCGCTGACGGGCCCACGCATCAGGGCGCATTCGATATTGCCTATCTGCGCTGTATTCCTAATATGATCATCATGACGCCGTCGGACGAAAACGAGTGTCGTCAGATGCTTTATACCGGTCACCTTGCCGCACGACCTGCGGCGGTTCGTTATCCCCGTGGTGCCGGTAAAGGCATCACTCCGGATAACGCGATGCACACCATTACCCTGGGTGAATCACGGCAATGTCGCAGTGGAGAAAAGGTCGCTATTCTCAATTTCGGAACCTTGCTCCCGTATGCAGAGGAAGCGGCGGAGTCATTGAATGCGACGCTCATTGACATGCGATTTGTGAAGCCACTGGACACCGAAGCGGTGCAGCGCGCCTGTGAGTCACATGATCTGATTGTGACGCTGGAAGATGGCTGTGTAGCAGGCGGTGCCGGCAGCGCAGTGATGGAGCATATGCAAACCCTGCCAACCCTGCGCCGTGTACTTACACTCGGCCTGCCGGATGCGTTTATTTTGCAGGGCACCCAACAGGAAATGTACGCGGAGCACCGTCTGGACAGCAAGGGCATTGTTGAGCAGATTAACGGGGTATTAAACCAGCACAAATAGCAAAAAGCCGGAACAGCGTAAGATGTTCCGGCTTTTTTAACTGTCTAGCTGTCGCTTCAGAACGTGAGCCAATGGGGCCATACAGCGCTAATCGCGTGCAAGCAGCCGCATGCCATAGCTCCGGCCAGTATGTCGTCCAGCATGATGCCGGTGCCGCCGTGCAGGCGCTTATCGATGATGTCGATGGGCCAGGGCTTTAAGATATCGAAAAGGCGAAACAGCAGGAAACCTGCAACCAGGTAGGGTACGGTCAGCGGCAGCATCAGAAAGGTGATAAACATACCGGCAACTTCATCCCATACAATGGAACCGTGATCATGCACCTGCATGTCATGGGCAGTTTTCCCACACAGATAGATGCCGGCCATACTCACCACCAGCGTACAGAGAAGGTAACCGGCCGGCGATAGCCATGAGGCGGCCAACAGTAGCGGTATGGCAGCTAATGAACCGAATGTGCCCGGCATAAAGGGGATGAGTCCACTGCCAAAGCCCAGCGCCAGGCAGTGAACCGGATTTTTCATGCTAACCCGCCGTCGATAGACCGGTTGCATTAAAACTCGTGCTCATAGCCTGCCTTGGCCGGCAGGTTATAGGGCTGATTATTTAACTTTAGTTCAATGTTTTCGCGATGGCCGGTCAGCTGGCCTATACAGGTCGCTTTGACATTGGTGCTGGCCAGCGAGGTTTCCAGGTTGCCGCGCTGCTCTTCACTGACGGTGAAAATCAGCTCATAGTCATCGCCCGCCGCAAGCGCATACTGGTAAGCCTGTTCGATATCAGTCACGTGCCGTAACGCCCTCGAGATAGGCAGTTTATCCACATGCAGGCAGGCACCACAGCCAGACTGACGCAGTATGTGGGATAAATCGGCCAGCAGTCCATCGGACACGTCAATGCAGGCACTGGCCGTGCGACGCAATGCGGTGCCCGCCGCCACCCGGGGCGTCGGATACTGGTGGCGTTTAATCAGGTAATCCCGTGCTTCGCCCTCGGCTATCAGCTTGTCCTGCAAAATATCCAGGCCAGCGCCGGCATCGCCAAGGGTGCCCGTCACATACAACCAGTCACCCGGCCGCGCCTGCGAACGTTGCAATGCCGAGCCCGGTGGTATGAAGCCCTGTGCTGTGATGGTCAGTGCCATCGGCCCGCATACAGTATCCCCGCCAATCAGCTGTACAGAGTAATACTGCGTAAGCTCATATAACCCGCTGACGAACTCTTCAAGCCAGCTTTCCTGTAGCTCAGGCAGTGACAGCGACAGGCTTATCCAGGCCGGTTCTGCCCCCATTGCCGCGAGATCACTTAAATTGACGGCCACGGCCTTATGCGCGACCGAACGGGCAGGTGCATCTGCTAAAAAATGCACGCCTGCGACCAGGGTATCCGTGGTAACAGCGAGTTGCTGATTCTCAGCTACAGTGGTTACCGCACAGTCGTCGCCTATCCCTACCACGACATCCTTGCGCTGATGGCCGCCTTCAGAAAAATAGCGACCGATAAGATCAAATTCTTTCACGTTTCCAACTATTGCGTCGACGCGTGACCAAGGCCGGTCACGCTTTAGGTTCACCGACTAGCCGCGTTCGTCCTTGCGGAGGGTGCGAACAGCTTTATCCAGTGCGCCGTTAATGAATTTATGACTTTCTTCGGCACCAAACGATTTCGCCAGCTCGATGGCTTCGTTGATAATAACCCGGTATGGCACGTCCATGCGTTGGGTAAGTTCGTAGGTCGCCAGTCGTAAAATGGCTTTTTCGATGGCATCCAGCTCCTCGGGCAAGCGCCCCAGGTAGGGTTTGATGGCACTGTCTAACGTTGCTGACTCTGCCGCCACGCCCCGGATAAGGGCCTGGAAGTATGGCAGGTCGACTTTTTGCATATCATTGCTGGTTGCCAGAGACAATTCCACCTGCTCGATGGGGTTCTTACTTAACTGCCAGGAATAGATCCCCTGAAGGGCCAGTTCCCGGGCTTTATGACGTGCTGAAACTTTCACTTATGCCGCCTACCTTATAATTTGTCGACAGCGTCGATGACATTCACCATTTCCAGCGCGCCCAGTGCAGCTTCTGCACCTTTATTGCCCGCTTTGGTGCCAGAGCGCTCAATGGCCTGTTCAATGGAGTCGGTGGTGATAACCCCGAATGACAGCGGCACGCCGTACTCCAGCGATACCTGCGCTAAGCCTTTGTTGCACTCGCCGGCAACGAAATCAAAGTGGGGGGTGCCGCCACGAATAACCGCGCCTAATGCGATGATGGCATCGAACGACTGTTTCTCAGCCAGCTTTTTGGCCACAACCGGCAGCTCATAAGCACCCGGCACGCGCACAACTGTAATGTCGTCGTCGCTCACTTCGCCATGACGTTCAAGTGTATCCAGCGCACCTTCCAGCAAGCTTTCCACCACAAAACTGTTGAACCGTGACACCACAATGGCGAATTTCTTACCGGTCGCTCTGATATTACCTTCTATGACCTGCATGATTTCTTTCCTCGAGAAAAACGGCGCGCAGTATAGCACAACCACGCGCAAACTACATTGAATGTTGGCAGGAATCAGTCCTGCTGATCGTGGATATATTCTACAACTTCCAGACCGTAGCCGGACAGTGCATGATACTTAATGGGCTTACTGAGCAGACGCATTTGCTTCACACCCAGACTGGCCAGTATCTGACTGCCCACTCCGATAGTGCGTGAGGAACCCTGCCACTCTGCCCCGGCTGGCTGTTCGCCCCGGTCCTCAGCAGCGAAGCGACGTACCTGACTTTCAATTTGCTCCTCTTTGCCCAGGATCACCACGATGCCCCCCTCATCAGCAATGCGGGTCATGGCCTCAGGCAGCGTCATCGAACGATGGATCCCCCGGGTCGAGCCGAGCAGATCGCTGAACGTATTGTGTAAGTGCACCCGCACCAGGGTGGGCGTGTCTTCACTCACCTCCCCTTTCATCAGCGCGAAGTGAACCTGGTTATCAATGACATCCTTAAAGGTATGCAGCTCGAAGTCGCCGTATTCAGTGGGCAAGTGGCACTGTGCGACTTTTTCAATGGTGGTTTCATTCAGGTTGCGGTATTCAATTAAATCCGCAATTGTGCCGATTTTTAGATTGTGCTTGCTGGCAAATGTTTCCAGTTGCGGGCGCCGCGCCATAGTGCCATCTTCATTCAGAATTTCGACGATTACACCCGCGGGCTCACACCCGGCCAGGCGCGGTAAATCCACCCCGGCTTCGGTGTGACCGGCACGGTTCAGTACCCCGCCTTCTTTGGCAATCAGTGGAAAAATATGGCCTGGCTGCACAATGTCGGTGGCTTTAGCGTCCGGCGCAACCGCCGCCAGGATGGTCGTGGCGCGATCGGCTGCCGAAATACCGGTTGTCACGCCCCGTGCGGCCTCAATAGAAACGGTAAAATTGGTAGCGAACTGCGCTTCGTTCTTGTCTACCATCAGGGGCAGGTTCAACCGCTTGCAGCGCTCTTGAGTCATGGGCATACAGACCAGTCCGCGCGCGTGCGTCACCATGAAATTGATGGCTTCCGGTGTAACGTGCTCAGCGGCCATGATGAGATCGCCTTCATTTTCCCGATCTTCATCGTCCATCAGAATGACCATCTTGCCCTGACGAATGTCTTCAATTATTTCCTGAGGAGTATTCAATGCCATATTAATTATGCTTCTTGTAGGGTATTTATTTTCGTAAAAAGCCATTTTCGGCCAGAAACGCCATATCGATGCCACGGTTACTGTCGGGTTCAGCCGCTTTGTCGCCCAGCATTAACCGTTCCAGGTAGCGGGCAACCACATCCACTTCCAGGTTGACCTGGGTACCGGCCTGGTATGTACCAATAACGGTTTCCTGAAGCGTATGAGGGATAATCCACAACATAAACTCTGCACCATTCACTTCGTTTACCGTCAGGCTCACACCATCTACCGTAATGCTGCCTTTATGCGCGATATACTTCGCAATAGCAGCCGGTGCCTTCACCCAAATTTCAACATAGTCGGTATGATGGGTAACTTTGCTGACTTCACCTACGCCGTCCACATGACCGGACACAATGTGGCCACCAAAGCGGTCGGTGGGCCGCATGGCTTTTTCCAGATTCACCTTTGAGCCGGCTTGATAATGCGCAAAGCCGGTGTATTTTATTGTTTCCGCTGACACGTCAGCACAGTAATAGTGCTCGCCCATATCAGTAACGGTCAGACAAACGCCGTTGGTGGCAATGCTGTCGCCAAGCGCCACATCCGACATGTCCAGTTTATCTGACGATACCGTCAGCCGAATACTGTCTCCGCGGTTTTCCAGACCGGTGATGCTACCCAGCGCTTCAATAATTCCGGTAAACATAACGTCTCTCTCAATTATTCAATTTCTGTACGACTTCAAACTGAAACCGCATATCGTTGCCGACTTTGCGGCTATCTGTCATACGCAACGCTACCGTCTCAGCCAGTGTGTTGAAGGCAGGCAGGGACACCATTGAGATGGCTTCACTGCCAAGCAGTTTAGGTGCCTGATAAACAATCAGTTCGTCAACCTCGCCCTGCTGCAACAAGGCGCCTGCCAGACCAGGACCCGCTTCTACCCAGACCTCGTTGAGCTGCATCGCACCAAGCCGCGCCATAAGTGCACCTAAATCCACCTGACCGTCTTTGTCGGGCAGTGACAGCACCTGCGCAGAACGCTCAGTTTCAGCCGGTTGCCGGGTGGTCGCTACGTAGGTGACCTTACCGTCGTTGAACACCTGCAAATCAGCGGGTAATGATTGTTTGCTGTCTACCACTATTCGAATGGGCTGACGAATCGCGTGCAGCGGATAATCGTCGAACCGGGCCTCCTGGGCTCTCACCAGTAAACTGGGGTTGTCGGCGCGCACTGTGCCTGAGCCGGTCAGTATGGCACAACTTTGTGCCCGGTACCGTTGCACATCCCGGCGGGCTGCCGGCCCGGTGATCCACTGGCTGACGCCGTTGGCCAGCGCAATTTTGCCATCCAGGCTGATCCCCAGTTTTACCCGGACCAGGGGTTTGCCGGTCATCATACGTTTTATGAAGCCCGGATTCAGCGCTGCTGCCTGGGCGGCCATCACTTCTGTGATCACCTCGATCCCGGCCTCCTGCAGCCGGGCAATGCCACTGCCACTGACATTGGGGTTCGGGTCGGTCATGGCGACCACAACTCTGGCAACACCGGCCTCAATTAACGCATTTGCACAGGGTGGCGTACGGCCGAAATGACTACAGGGTTCCAGCGTGACATAGGCGGTCCCGCCGCGCGACGCGGCGCCGGCTTCCCGCAGAGCATGGACTTCAGCATGCGCCCCGCCGGCTTCAATGTGGTAACCTTGGCCGGCCAGGCTGCCTTGCTTGTCAAGGATGATACAGCCAACCCGGGGGTTGGGAGAGGTGCTATACAGGCCGCGTTGGGCAAGCTGAATGGCTTGCGCCATCCAGTGATAATCGGTTGCTATTGCATGAGGCATTTATTTACCCCCGCCTGGTAGGTTATTTCTCGCCGAGCCTGGCAATCTCTTCTCCGAACTCCCGAATGTCTTCAAACGACCGGTAGACTGACGCAAAGCGGACATACGCCACTTTATCCAGCTCTTTAAGGGCATTCATTATCAGGGTACCAAGCAGTTCGCTTTCCACTTCCCGCTCGCCCGTGGCGCGCAGTTGTGACTTCAGCGACAGCACACACTGCTCCACTTTTTCCGTGCTCACCGGACGCTTTTCCAGGGCTCGTTGCAAGCCAGCCCTGAGCTTGTCTTCATTGAAAGGCTCGCGGGAACCATCGCGTTTGATCACCCTTGGCATCACCAGCTCGGCACTCTCAAACGTGGTAAATCGCTCGTGACACTCCAGACATTCGCGACGACGCCGCACCTGATGCCCCTCGGCAACCAGCCGTGAGTCGATGACTTTCGTTTCCTGAGCGGAACAGAATGGGCAGAACATGCAGGATCCTCGTTTAAGGGGCGTTGCCCCCGTTAACGAGAACAACGCCTGCTATGCATTTACGAATAGACCGGGAATTTAGCGCACAGCTCGATAACTTCCTGCTTCACACGTGCTTCTACAGCTTCGTCGCCCAGGTTATCCAACACGTCACACATCCACGCGGCTACCTGTTCGGCTTCCGCTTCCTTGAACCCACGACGCGTGATCGCCGGGCTGCCAATACGCAGACCACTGGTCACAAACGGTGAACGGGGATCATTCGGCACTGAGTTTTTATTCACCGTAATGTTAGCGCGGCCCAGGGCGGCGTCGGCATCCTTCCCCGTGATGTCTTTGTCGATCAGATCGAGCAGGAACAGATGGTTTTCGGTGCCGTTCGACACTACCTTGTAACCGCGCTGTTGCAAGACTGCCACCATGGCCTTGGCATTTTTTACTACCTGCTGCTGGTACGCTTTAAATTCTGGTTGCAGGGCTTCCTTGAATGCTACCGCTTTTGCGGCAATTACATGACAAAGCGGACCGCCCTGATTACCCGGGAATACCGAGCTGTTTAATTTCTTATAAATGGTTTCATCACCACAAGCGGACAGGATCAGACCACTACGGGGACCTGCCAGCGTTTTGTGTGTGGTGGTAGTAACAACATGGGCATGGGGTAACGGGTTAGGATAAACTCCTGCTGCGATCAGACCCGCCACATGCGCCATATCGACCAGCAAATACGCCCCGACTTTATCGGCAATTGCGCGGAAGCGTTGCCAGTCAACCACACCGGAGTAGGCAGAGAAACCACCGATAATCATTTTCGGCTTGTGCTCTTCGGCCAGCGCTTCAACCTGTTCGTAATCAATTTCGCCGGTTTCGTGATTCAAACCGTACTGTACGGCATTGTAGGTTTTCCCTGAGAAGTTCACATGCGAGCCGTGAGTCAGGTGGCCGCCTTCTGATAAGCTCATGCCCAGCACGGTATCACCGGCATCAAGCAGTGCCATAAATACAGCGGAGTTGGCTTGCGAACCTGAGTGAGGCTGAACGTTTGCATAGTCGGCACCAAACAACTGCTTGGCACGATCAATGGCCAGCTGCTCAACCACATCGACATGCTCACAGCCACCGTAATAGCGCTTGCCCGGATAGCCTTCGGCATATTTGTTGGTCAACTGAGACCCCTGTGCCTCCATAACCCGGGGACTGCAGTAGTTTTCAGACGCAATCAGCTCAATATGCTCTTCCTGACGGGTGACTTCTTTGGCCATGGCGTCGGCCAGTTCGGGATCAAAATCAGCTATGTTCGATTCGCGAGGTAACATGGAGGCTCCTTAACTGCGGTTAATATGGCAATAGCGAACGCATATTCTAGTCATTTTGGCCGCTATGTATACCGCTTTGTGGCGCTTTTATAAGTGAGTGGGGTGGATGGCGAGGTTGACAGCCCGACGGACGCTTTCGCCATAGGGGAAAGGTAAGCGCCTGCGGACGCGCCCGGCTGTGCTGCGCGTTCACAGCGCTCAGCCGGGCGGGTACTTTACTGCCGGGCTTTTTCCAGTTGTTTCACTCTGTCATACAGGCTGTCGATCTGCCGCAAGCGTATGGCATTTTTACGCCAGTCGCGGTTTGGCATAGCCGGCTGCCCTGATGAATAAACGCCTGGCTCGGTAATATCCTGCACAATCATGGTGTAGCCGGTCACCTGCACATTATCGCAAATGGCTATATGGCCGTTGATACCGACACCGCCGCCGATAATGACATACTTACCGATATGACAGCTGCCGGCGATACCGGTCGCCCCGCAGATACAGGAATGATCGCCAATGATACAGTTGTGGCCAATCTGCACCTGATTATCCACAATCACATTTTTGCCAATGATAGTGTCTTCCATCGCGCCGCGATCGATGGTACTGCTGGCGCCTATCTGGCTGTCGTCGCCTATCTGTACAGACCCTGTCTGGGGGATCGGCAACCAGGTGCCCTGGTCGTTTGCATAGCCAAATCCCGCAGCGCCAATCACAGTCTGGCTGTGCACAGTAACCCGCTTGCCAATTCTTACGTCAGGGTAAACCGTTACGTTCGGATGGATGACACTGCCTTCCAGAATATGGGCACCTTGTCGGATAACCGAGTTCGCCCCAATGACCACGTTGTCGCCCAGCACCACATTGTCTTCAATGATCACATGTTCACCGAGCGCAACATTGCTGCCCAGTTTCGCCGAGCTGGCCACCACGGCACTGGCCGCACGGCCTTCGGCCACTGCCGGTGTCGTGTCAAATAACTGTGCGATCCGCGCAAAGGCGGCATGCGGATTGGCCACGACCAGGGCGTTACCGGTGACATCATTACGCATTTTGTCATGCACGATCACCGCGCCGGCCTCAGTCGTCGCCAGCTGAGGTTTATATTTGGTGTTAGTTAAAAAAGAGATCTGTTGCCGTGTGGCACCGGCTAACGTGCCCACACCGGATAACGTCACTGACGCATCCCCAATGATGTCGCCGTGGACATGGTCAGCCAGCTCCTGCAAAGAATAAACGCGTGTACCCACTGTCGTCATAAGACTGTCCTACAATTTTCACAATGTGTTGAATGCTACTGCATTTTTT
The DNA here is from genome assembly GCA_052032275.1 of Alteromonas sp. GTDB lineage: Bacteria > Pseudomonadota > Gammaproteobacteria > Enterobacterales > Alteromonadaceae > Alteromonas. The sequence continues at coordinate 12,830 of JBPEWW010000042.1, forward strand.
CGCAGCCGTCCTGTGTGAGGGGATAAATTCTCAGCCGGGAAACCCTTATTGGCGAAACAACCGTCATTTTAGCCGGTCTGCCAACCCATTGTCCGGACAGCGGCACGGCCGGCATCGCCCCGTGTGAGCCTGGTTGGTGGGATTATCACCGAAGAGCGTGGTCTGCCCCCTAGCCTAACCGGGCCGATTGGGCGTACAATACGGCCTTTATTTTCGGGCAAGGACACGATATGTCACAGTACGTATACAGTATGCACCGGGTAGGTAAGATTGTTCCGCCTAACCGCTTCATACTTAAAGATATTTCTCTAAGCTTTTTCCCAGGCGCGAAAATCGGCGTACTGGGTCTGAATGGTGCCGGTAAATCAACATTACTCCGTATCATGGCGGGCGTTGACACAGAAATTGAAGGTGAGGCCCGCCCCCAGCCGGGTATCAACATCGGGTATCTGCCACAGGAGCCCCAGCTGGACGAAAGCAAAGATGTGCGCGGTAATATTGAAGAAGCCGTTGCCGATGTTGCCCATGCATTGACCCGCCTTGATGAAGTGTATGCGGCGTACGCCGACCCGGACGCCGACTTCGATGCGCTGGCCAAAGAACAGGGTGAACTGGAAGCCATCATTCAGGCAAAAGACGGTCACAATCTGGAAAATGCCCTGGAGCGTGCGGCAGATGCACTGCGCCTGCCCGCCTGGGATGCCGATGTGTCTAAGTTGTCCGGGGGCGAACGCCGCCGTGTTGCACTGTGCCGGCTGTTGCTGGAAAAGCCCGACATGCTGCTGTTAGATGAACCGACTAACCACCTGGATGCCGAGTCAGTGGCCTGGCTGGAGCGTTTTCTGCACGACTATGAAGGCACCGTGGTAGCCATTACCCACGACCGGTACTTCCTTGATAATGTAGCCGGCTGGATCCTCGAACTGGATCGTGGTCAGGGTATACCGTGGGAAGGTAACTATTCTTCCTGGCTGGAGCAAAAAGAGAAGCGCCTGGAGCAGGAAGAACGTAGCGAGTCTGCCCGCCAGAAATCGATCAAGCAGGAGCTTGAATGGGTACGCTCAAATCCGAAAGGACGTCATGCCAAAAGTAAGGCACGGATGGCGCGGTTCGAAGAGCTGTCTACCGGTGATTATCAGAAACGGAATGAAACCAACGAGCTGTTTATTCCACCCGGTGAACGCCTGGGTGACAAAGTTATCGAAGTAGAAAACCTGACCAAGTCCTATGGCGATCGCATGCTCATTGATGACCTGTCGTTTAAGGTACCCAAGGGCGCGATTGTGGGAATTATTGGGCCTAACGGTGCAGGTAAGTCGACCCTGTTTAAAATGATCAGCGGCACCGAACAGCCCGACTCCGGCACGATTGACGTGGGCGATAGCGTCCATATCGCCAGTGTCGATCAGTTCCGTGATCACATGAACGAAAATAACACGGTGTGGAAAGAGATTTCTGATGATCAGGACATCATCCGCATTGGTAACTTTGAGATTAACAGCCGGGCGTATTGCAGCCGCTTTAATTTTAAAGGCAATGATCAGCAAAAATACATTAAGGATCTGTCCGGGGGTGAACGTAACCGCGTGCACCTGGCCAAGCTGCTGAAAGCCGGTGGCAACGTACTGCTGCTCGATGAGCCAACCAATGATTTGGATGTCGAGACACTGCGGGCGCTGGAAAACGCGTTGTTGGAATTCCCTGGCTGCGCCATGGTGATTTCGCACGATCGCTGGTTCCTTGACCGTGTGGCCACGCACATTCTGGATTATCGGGACGAGGGTAAGGTGAACTTCTTCGAAGGTAACTACCACGATTACGAAGCCTGGCTGAAGCAGGAGTTTGGCCAGGATGTGGTCGAGCCCCACCGCCTGAAATACAAACGCATGACCAAGAAGTAATACAGGAAAGCCGGGGTTACCCGGCTTTTTTATGTCTTTCTTTAAATTTGATGACACCGGCAGCTGAATAAATACTCATTGACCTGGGTTGCCGTTACCGCTTTAATTTCCAGATAGTCTGGCAGGAGAACAGCATGACAGATAAACGGCAATTCCAGCGGGTACCGTTACAGGTGGCAGCCAGTCTGCGTCACCAGCATACTACTGTGCCGGTCATGGCCGAGGATGTGTCACTGCGGGGGATCCGCTTAAGCGCCACGGAACAGGATTTGGCAGCCCTGCCCTTCGACAGCCACGACCCGTATGAAGTCTCGTTTAAAGCGAACCAGGACAGCCCGGCCATCACCATGCAGCTCGAACAGTTATACCGCCAGTCTGATCCCCGCTCGCCGCGCACTTACCTGGGATGCAAGGTGGCCCATATCCCCCTGGAGAGTATCAGTGCATTACGCCGCCTGATTATGCTAAATAGCGCCAGCAACGCAATCAGCGAGCAGGATCTGGATGCGCTCATTGATGCTATCTATTCCAATGCATCGAGCGCTTCGGACAACTGAGAAACCGGCACTATCTGTAATCCCTCTACGCCCTGTTTAGGTGCGTTGGCCTTTGGCACAATGGCCCGTTTAAAGCCGTGCTTGGCGGCCTCCAGAATGCGTTCTGTGCCATTCGGAACGGGCCTGATTTCACCTGCCAGCCCGACTTCGCCAAACACAATCAGCTCACGGGGAAGCGATCGGTTTCGAAAACTGGAAATAATTGCCAGCAGCAAGGCCAGATCGGCACTGGTTTCCGCAACCTTAACGCCCCCCACCACATTGACAAACACATCCTGATCGTTCATTTGGACATTGCCGTGGCGATGCAGTACAGCCAGCAGCATAGCCAGTCGGTTTTGTTCCAGCCCTACTGTCACGCGACGGGGGTTCGCCATCTGCGAATAATCAACCAGTGCCTGTATTTCCACCAGCAGCGGCCGTGTCCCCTCCCAGATCACCATGACACTGGACCCGGGTGACTGATGCTCAGAACGGCTCAGAAAAATCGCTGACGGATTCTTCACTTCTTTTAAGCCCCGCTCGGTCATCGCAAAGACGCCCAGTTCGTTGACCGCACCAAAACGGTTTTTATGGCTGCGCAGGGTGCGGTAGCGCCCGTCACTGTCACCATCGAGCATCATTGAACTGTCAATACAGTGCTCCAGGACTTTCGGCCCGGCCAGATTCCCGTCTTTGGTCACATGCCCCACAATAAACATGGAGATATGGTGTTGCTTAGCAAACCGTGTCAGATATGCGGCGCTTTCCCGCACCTGTGACACACTGCCGGGTGCGGACTGAACATCGGCCACATGCATCACCTGAATGGAGTCGATGACCATAATGCGCGGCTTATTTTGCAAGGCCAGCTCGCAGATCGTTTCTACATTGGTTTCGGCAAGCATCATTAATTTATCGTCAGGCAGGCCCAGCCGGCTTGCCCGCATGGCCACCTGCTGTAAAGACTCCTCACCGGTCACATATAACGCACTCTGGTCGGCCGCCATGGTGCACATGACCTGCAGCAACAGGGTACTTTTTCCGGCCCCGGGAGAACCGCCAATGAGCATGGCAGCGCCAGGCACAATGCCCCCACCCAGCACCCGGTCAAGCTCTTTAAAGCCCGAACTGAACCGGGGCAGGGCCGCTAGATCAATCGCGTTCAGCCGTTCAATTTTGGCAGCGGTTTGCCCGGCGTAACCTGAATGCGCGGTGCGGACTGACGTTTTCGCCGGACTGACGACAAACTCACTGATGGTATTCCAGGCCTTACACTCACTGCACTGCCCCTGCCAGCGTGGGAACTCTGCACCACAATCAGAGCACACATACGCGGTCTTTCGCTTTGCCATAAAAGGATACTACTTTAACAATGATTACTGGCCCGTAGCTTACCATTTTAAATTTCACACATGCATCCTGACTTCTGGTAGTATTTCCAAACGGCTGTTTAGAAAATGTTTGTCAAGCCGATAACAATAAATAATAACGATATAATAATCATCACGAAAACAAGATGAATCAAGACCTTCAGCAGTACGCCGACATCATTGAACAACTCAAGCCGATGGTTAATGAGCCTGAGTTCAATCAGATGTTAACGCAGGTTGCCGGTGACCTTCCCAAAGAAAAACGCTTCCTGATTAAAATGGAAGTCAAACGGCTCGCCCGTCCCTGTATGCGCTCTATTGACCTGCGTGGCCAGGTCGATGGTGATTGTCAGCTTTACCAGTATAACGGTGTAAAACACTACCTCGATGACATCGCCATAGAGATGTTTGAACAGCAAGTCAGGATATTTGGTCATTACAGTTTTGGCGTTTACGAAGCCGTTCAGCAAACTGAAAACAATTACCGGGTGATGCGCGACCGCGCCGTATCCAGCGAACAGCAGTCCGCCGCAGGGGAGCAGGCATCAAAACGTGCTCAGACCATGGCCCGCTTCAGTGTGCCTGTCGTCAACCTGCTTGATTACAGCCGTCGGGACACTGAACGCATGAATTTTGCGGTAGCGCTGGAAATATTTAACGAGCGTAACCATTCAATCCGTGGGCTCAGCGTGGACGTATCCACCGAGGGCATCAAAGTTAAACTGAGCAAAGAATCGCTGTTTAAAACAGGCGAAAAAGTGTTTATCTACTTTCGGGGCCTGGAAGATGAATTTGCCATGGACAAGAAAAATGGCATTGCCTACACGGTTGTGAAAATAGGCCGGAAAAAAGATACTCAGTACCTCTCATTGCGCCGTGCCAAAGAGTTTCCCAGCCCGGCATTTGATCAGTTTCTTGAAAGCTTCATTCACGGTAACAAACGGCGCTACAAAGTAAATATGGCGAATACCATTGATGCCATTCGCAATAAGTCCTGCGAGCAGTACTTCTCCCCCAGGTGCCCGACCCTGCCGGTCTATATAGACGAAAAGGACGGCGCGCCCGTGCCCCGTTATGCGATGGCCAATGAGGTGAACCGCGAGATCCTCCATTACTGGAGTGATGAGCAGGACGAGAGTCGTTTAGGCTTTTTAATTAATCACAAGCGCCTGACAGCGCTGTTACAAAAAAAAGCCGACCGGCGGGAGATGTTTGTTTACAGCTTTACCCACCTGCAAAATGACAAAGTGTATTTTTATTCGGCCAGCGCCGATGAACTGGCCGAGCGGGATGTGCTTCGCGGGGCATTTCTGGGTTTTGGTTCGCGTAAAGCCAGTTGGCGCATCTTCAAGCTGACTATCACTGACATCAGTCCTGATCAGGCCCATGCGCCGTTATCCATTCCGGACAACGTGAGCAGCAAAATTAAGCGCCAGAACACGCCGCCGGCCCCCCGCCTGATGTCCAGACTGAAAAATCTGCGCTATCTGGTCCACATTACTGATGTGACCAGCGATGCCGGGCAGCGTCGCTACAGTGAATATAAATTTAACCGGAACAACCTGAGCCACTTACGCGTATTTGGCCACCCCCGCAACCGGGTTCCGCAGGAAATTCCCGTCTTCCGGTTTAAATCCCAGGACAAGCGGCTGGAGTCTCGCTACCTGCTGCGCTCGAATATTGAGTTGCGTATGCATGCGGACGGCCGCCCTGTAAAAGGGGTCAGTGAAGACATTTCAGTGCACGGCCTGCGACTGGAGCTTAACGGTGAATTTACCGGCCAGATAGACGACCGGGTGATTATCTCGTTTCCAAAACTCCAGGAAATAACCCGTAAGCACGACGTAATGTCGCTCCACTATGATGTGGTACATTTCAATCCGGACCGCAATATCGTGCATTTGAAAAGTGCCTATGGGGAGCCGGGGAAAAGCGCCCGGCACTTCTTCGACGATCTGATTAAACAAAATCGCAATACCCTGAAAAGTTACCCGGAAGAGGAAGAAGTCCCCGGTATTGGCCACGCCCTGCGCATCATTAATGCCCGCAATGTGATGTCACTGTCATTTTTGCTCAGCAAAGACGGGGTACGCTATAAACCGGAGGCCAGTATCATCGGCAAGTACGACGACCGTGTATCAAGACTGGTCAGTCATTTTGCCGGCAGAGATGAAGTGAACGTTGAGTTTATGTTTCGGGACCGGAACCAGGACTCGCCCTTCGTTCAGCATGGGATAAAGCAGGTAAAAGTAGAAAACCTGCCCCTTCGCGAAGAAGTCTTTATTGCCTTTGATCCGGCTCAGAAAGATTCGCGGATGGCCATTATCCCACGCTTTGATAACCAGTTTACCTCCGATGACACCCGTTATAACTTCATTAAAGAAGCGATGGGACGGGGACAGTTTATTGCACTGCATGTGATGCTGACGACCACCGGTAAACCTGATCTGGATATGTTGCAGGCGGAATTTAATTACGTCAGCGTATACGCTATCCACCGGGCGAAAGAGCTGGAGGAAAAGTTATGGAGTATTGCAGCATGCTCGCATCTGGTAGACATTACTGACGAAGTCATGCTGCGCTATAACTTTGAGCCGTCTGAAATCGCCCGTAACCGCGAAAGTATGGCTCAGCACGCAATAGAACCAAACGGTATTCAGGCGCTGTTGCGCGCCTGATTGCTGTGCCCGACTAGCGAAGGAAGTACAGGAGTCCGTGCAGACCGCTAAAACGGATAGCCACGTCGGCTTTCTCATTGACCACAGGCTTGCCATGACAGGCAACGCCCAGCCCTGCCTGGCTCATCATCACTAAATCATTCGCGCCGTCACCCAGGGCGACCGTCTGCCCGGGCGCGACCTGGTATTCCTCTGCCAGCGCCGACACGACCGCCGCCTTGGTGTCAGCATCGACAATGTCGCCGGTTACCTTACCGGTAAGCGTCCCGTCTGCCACTTCAAGCTCATTGGCATAGGCTCTGTCTAACCCGAGCCGGGTTTGCAGATAACTGGCAAAATAAGTGAACCCTCCTGAGGCCAGGGCGATACGCCAGCCATGCAGTTTCAATATCTCAGTCAGCACACTGATGCCCGGCATCAGCGGGATCTGATCCCGGATTTCCGCCAGTTGCGCTTGTTTGACGCCTTTTAAACAGGCCACCCGCGAGATCAGGCTTTGCGCGAAGTCCAGCTCGCCCCGCATGGCCATTTCTGTCACCCGGGAGACCTGCTCACCCACCCCAGCCAGTTTGGCAATCTCATCTATACACTCGATTTTGATCACGGTGCTGTCCATATCCATGACCAGCACCCCTGGCTGGGCTAACGCCGGTTGCTGATCCTGCACGCCAAGCTCCACCCCCAGTGCACTGGCCAGTTGCGAACAGCGCTCCGGCAGCCCGTCGCGCTGCTTGTACAACACCGGGGCCCGCACCACCGTTTCCCCGTAGCGTCCTGATAGCGGATGGGCAGACAATCCGCCAACACATAAGAAGTCTCGTAACCCGTCGATCACGGCTTCGCACTGAGCCAGGGTTAGTGCCTGACAAAACAGGGTTAACACCGCCTGGTCCTGGCCGCGGGCCTCACACGCATACCACTGCCCTTTGGCGGGCTCGTAACGGATAAACTGATGAGTGTCCAGCAAAGACAGCAGCGTGGCGGATTGATGCCGGTGGGCTGCCGGCGGGGTAATTAAGGTCAAGACGCACTCTACTAGGATGGTTACAGAGACAGTCATCCTAGCCGAACTCATACCGCAAGCAAACCCTTGGCGAAGAATAACTTATCACGCTATCACCACCGCCCGCCCGAAGTGCAGACAGGAGGTGACTTTGCGCCGCTTTTTGAGATATGGTGTAGCCAGATTGACAGGAACCCGTATGCCGAACCAAGAACCTACTCCCACAACCTACCTCCCCCCGGAGCGTCGGCAAAGTCCCGCCATGTCTCATAGCGCCTATGTGGTGATGAAGCGGCTGGTTCACTCGCTGTTGCTGGGCGTGACCATGGTAGTCGCCATCATCACTCTGATGGTGTACCAGCAACAACAGGAGCGCTGGCTGAAAATGCAAACCAGTCAGCCGGGCCAGCCGCTGGCCCGCCAATACAGTCAAATACTGGCGGCCCCGCTGGTAAGTAAAGATAATGAGGCGCTGGCGGCACTGCTGGCTAACCTGCAACAGGAAGCCACGGTGATTGAGGCCAATGTGTATGACGACAGGGGCATGGTGGTCGCCCCCCTTAGCCATTATACTTCTGTAGTCAGCAAGGCTTACCTGAATGACATCCCGCCGGTAACCCATATTCAGGACATTGTAAATGACAGCGGCGCGACCATTGGCTATTTACGCGTCATAATCGACCCTGTAGAAGTGCTGGGAAAGCCGTTGTCGCTGCAAAAAAGCAGAATGCAAATACTCTCTGGCTGCATGTTTCTGGCGTTTATCGCTGGCATCTATCTTACCCGGGGATTTTATAAGGCCCGGCCTGCCCTGCGTCAGTACCGCGCCCGTACCGCACCGGCAACCGCTCAGTTTGAAGAAAAAAGACGCTGATAATTAGCGGTGGTGACAGTAGCGATATCGCTGACTGTGCAGCCGCGCAGGGCGGCTAATTCAGCAGCTACATCGGTCACCCGCACCGGCTCGTTGCGCATGCCCTGATAGCCGCACACTGGCATATCCGGGCAGTCAGTCTCCAGTAACAGGGCTGAATCTGGCGCAGCGGCCACCGTCGCCCGGGTTTTGCTGGCACGCTGGTAGGTGATTGTGCCGCCAATACCGAGTAGAAAGCCATGATCCTGGTACGCGTGAGCCACCTCTTCGCTGCCAGAAAAGGCGTGAATTACACCGCCCTGGTCAAATTTTATCGCCTTCAGGCGGGCCAGCAGCAGGTGGTGCGTTTTTCTGTGATGCAGGATCACCGGTAACCCCGCCTCTTTAGCCAGTGCCAACTGACGATCAAGTACGGCTATTTGCTCTTGCTCTGACACATCGACAGTGGCATCCAGGCCAATCTCACCTACCGCAACCGCCCGCTGTGAAGAATTGGCTAATTGCTGCTCCAGCAATGCAAGCGCATGGTTGTTATCCGGCTGCAAAAAGTAGGGGTGCAGGCCAAAGGCGATATCGATGTTTGCGTGGCGAGCCTGAAGCTCACACTGGCGCTGCCAGCCAGGGGAAGTGGTGCCGGGAATGAGAAAGCGCGTCACGCCCTGCTTGCGGGCGCGCCCTAATACTTCGGAGATATCGTCAGCAAAGTCGTCAAAATCCAGATGACAATGACTGTCTATCATCAGGGCATTAAGCGCTGGACCTGCCAGCGGCTGTCCTCTGCCAGGTTATACTCGAAGCGGTCATGCAGGCGATCCTTGCCCCCTTGCCAAAACTCTATCTGATGGGGACGGATGCGATAGCCGCCCCAGAAATCGGGCACCGGCAAGGCCTGGTCGGCAAACTTCTGTTTGAGTTGGGCGAACTGACTTAACAGCGCAGCCTTTGCCGACAGCGGCTGACTCTGGCGGGATGCATAGGCGGCAATCTGACTGTCCTTGGGACGGGACAGAAAATAACTGGCGTTTTCTTTCAGCGACAGCTTTTCAGCGGTGCCGCATACCCTCACCTGACGCTCCATAAAAAACCACGGAAAATGGCAGGATACCTTCGGGTTAGCCGCCAGCTCAGTGGCTTTGCGACTGCCAAAGTTGGTGAAAAATACAAACCCGTCTTCACAGACATCTTTCAGCAGCACAATGCGTTGCGATGGTTGGCCATCAGCGGCGACAGTCGCCACGGTCATAGCCGTCGGATCAGGAATACCGGCATCAATGGCATCCTGCAGCCAGCGGTTAAATAGCGCAATGGGATGGTCCGTTAACTGCGCTTCAGTCAACTCCCCCAGGGTGTACTGCCGACGTAAATCTGAAATTGCCATAACCGCCTCTGTCGTTTACTGCCTGCTATTGCTGGTAATCGTCACCGTAGCCCAGCGAACGCAAGGCCCGCTCATCATCTGCCCAGCCTTGTTTGACTTTTACCCACAGTTCAAGAAAAACTTTGGTATCGAACAGGTTTTCCATATCTTTACGGGCCTGTTCGCCAATCGTTTTCAGGTGGTGACCTTTTTTACCGATCACCATGCGCTTCTGGGTTTCACGCTCCACCAGAATAAGTCCGCTGATCCGATACACACCGTTTTCAGTCATCTTAAACTGCTCGATCTCGACGGTGGTGGAATAAGGCAGCTCATCACCGGTGAAACGCATCAGCTTTTCACGAATAATCTCCGCCGCCATAAAGCGACTGGACCGGTCGGTGATGTAGTCATCCGGGTAGTAAAATTCACTTTCCGGCAAACTGTCCATTACCAGCTGCCTCAAATCGCTTACCATTTTTCCCTGTTTAGCGCTCACCGGGACAATATGGTCAAACGGATGCTTCTGCGCCAGTTGTTGCAGGTGGAGCATCAGTTCTTCTTTGTCCTGCACTTTATCCACTTTGTTGATCACCAGATAAGCGGGCAACCCGGCGGCTTTCACCTTACTGAGTACCATCTCGTCATCGTCGGTCCACCGGGTCCCTTCTACCACCATAATTACCAGTCCTACTTCAGCCAGTGAGCTACTGGCGGCACGGTTCATGTAGCGGTTAATGGCACGCTTTTCTTCCTGATGCAGGCCAGGCGTATCAACATATATGGCCTGGCAGTGCCCGTCGGTATCAATACCCATGATGCGGTGCCGGGTCGTTTGCGGTTTGCGGGATGTGATGCTGACCTTAAGCCCCATCAACCGGTTCAGCAGCGTGGATTTGCCTACATTCGGGCGCCCAACAATTGCCACCAGACCACACCGTGACGGATCATTTTGCGTTGTCATCCAACACCTCCAGCATTAACCGTGCGGCTTCCTGTTCCGCTTTGCGCCGACTGTTGCCAGCGGCGGTAATGGGCTTCTCACGACTACTGACGGTACAGCTGACTTCAAAGGTCTGGGCGTGATCTTTCCCTGTGATAGACACTACCTCGTACTGCGGCAGTGGTTGCTTGCGCGATTGCAGAAACTCCTGCAAGCGGGTTTTACTGTCCTTAGGGTGAGCGTTAGGATCCAGCTTGGTTATCCGCGACTGCCACAAACTGAGGATCACCGTGCGTGTTTGTTCCAGACCGGCTTCCAGATAGAGGGCCCCGAGGATGGCCTCAACCGCATCGGCCAGAATAGAGCTCCGGCGGTGGCCACCGCTTTTCAGCTCGCCTGGCCCCAGTTTGAGCAGGTCACCAATACTGGTCTCCCGTGCCAACTCAGCGAGCGTGTCGCCTTTGACCAGCGTCGAACGCATCCGTGTCAGCTTGCCCTCAGGGACAGCCGGGAAATGCCGGAAAAGTTCTTCACCAATCACCATGCCTAATACGGCATCGCCCAGAAATTCCAGTCGCTCATTATGATCTTTCGCGGCACTGCGGTGGGTCAGCGCCTGCTCGAGCAGTGTGACATCCTGAAATTCATACCCCAGCGCGGCGTACAATCGACGGTACGGATCAATGCCCTGCATTAGTCAATGCCACCCACACGATCGAATCGGACGCCGGTGGGGATCCAGCTGGGTAACCAGCTGTCAGCATCCCGCTCAAATTCAAAACTAATCCAGATCGCCACAGCCTTGCCGACCAGGTTATCGTCAGGCACAAACCCCCAGAAGCGACTGTCGCGGCTGTTATCGCGGTTGTCACCCAGTACGAAGTATTCACCTTCCGGGACAATCCACTCATTGCTGCGCGTGCCAGGCTGCGAGTAAAAGCTGGCACTGCCGAATTCCCGTCGGGGATGGCGCAGCGTCTCATGCGTCACGTCACCCAGTGTTTCACGGTAGCGCAATAAGGGGGCCATTTCCTGAACAAAGTCGCCCCGGCTTACAAATTCCTGCGGTATGGCCCGCAATTCCCCGCATGCTGCTTCACCGTCACATTTGGGTTTGATATACACCTGTTTGTTGCGGTACACAATGGTATCGCCGGGCACACCAATCACCCGCTTGATGTAGTCTACATTGGGGGCTTCAGGGTATTTAAAGACCACCACGTCGCCCCGTTCGGGGGCGCCGGTTTCAATCAGCTTTTCCCGGAATACCGGGTCTTTCACCCCGTAGGCGTATTTTTCCACCAGAATAAAATCGCCCACCAGCAGGGTGGGCATCATCGAGCCTGACGGGATCTGAAACGGTTCATAAAAGAACGATCGCAGTACCAGTACAAAGGCGATTACCGGAAAAATCTGTTGCGAAGTATCGACCAGATACGGTAACTCGGGTTGCGGATCCATCCCCGACGTACTGCCTGCAGCGGCTGCTGTCTCGGCCATTCTCGCCCTGCGCCGGGGCGCAAAGATAAGGCTGTCCAACAGCCAGATCAGTCCGGTCGCCAGGGTCAGAAAAACCAGCAATAAGGAAAAGTAATTCGCCATTACTTGCCTACCTTCAACACGGCCAGGAATGCGTCCTGCGGCAATTCAACGTTACCGATTTGCTTCATGCGCTTTTTCCCTTCCTTTTGCTTTTGCAATAGTTTCTTCTTACGGCTGACATCACCGCCATAACATTTGGCGATGACGTTTTTACGCAGCTGCTTGACCGTACTGCGCGCTACCACGTGATTCCCAATGGCAGCCTGAATGGCAATATCAAACATTTGCCGGGGGATAAGCTCGCGCAGTTTATCAACCAGCTCACGGCCACGGGTCTGTGCCTGCTCGCGGTGGGTGATAATGGCCAGCGCATCAACCCGTTCGCCATTAATTAAAATGTCTACCCGTACCATGTCTGATGACTGGAAGCGTTTGAAATTATAGTCAAGTGACGCGAAGCCGCGACTGGTTGACTTCAGGCGGTCGAAGAAGTCCATAACCACTTCTGCCATCGGCAGCTCGTAAGTGACCGCTACCTGCTTACCATGGTACGCCATGTTGGTCTGCATGCCGCGTTTTTCCACGCACAAGGTAATAACATTGCCCAGAAACTCCTGCGGTACCAGGATATTCGCCTCTACCATGGGTTCATGAATTTCTTCAATGTCATTGACCGGTGGCAGTTTGGACGGATTATCCACACTCAGGGTCTCGCCCTTAGTCGTGACCACTTCGTAGATAACCGTTGGCGCCGTGGTGATCAGGCCAAGATCGTATTCCCGTTCCAGGCGTTCCTGAATAATTTCCATGTGCAGCATGCCCAGAAAACCTATGCGGAAACCAAAGCCCAGCGCAGCGGAACTCTCTGGTTCATAAAACAGCGAGGCATCATTCAGGCTGAGTTTAGCCAGTGCATCACGGAAGTCTTCGTAGTCATCTGAGCTTATTGGGAAGACACCTGCATACACCTGCGGTTTGACTTTTTTAAAGCCTGGCAGCATTTTTTCGGCAGGCTTCTTGGCCAGGGTGATTGTGTCACCTACCGGCGCGCCCTGGATATCTTTAATGCCTGCAATGATGAAGCCCACTTCGCCGGCTTTTAAGGTACCGGTTTCAACCGGCTTCGGCGTAAAAATACCGACTTTATCGGCCTGATGGGTCTGGCCGTTTGACATGATCTGAATCTTGTCTTTAACGTTAAGCTCACCTTCCATGATGCGCACCAGCGACACTACCCCCTGGTAATTATCAAACCAGGAGTCGACGATCAGCGCTCGCAGCGGGGCTTCACGGTCACCCTCTGGCGGTGGAATTTTGTTAACAATCACTTCCAGCACATCTTCGATACCCACGCCGGTTTTGGCTGAGCAACGCACCGCTTCCAGGGCATCTATACCGACGATGTCTTCAATTTCTTCTGCCACCCGATCAGGTTCTGCCTGCGGCAAGTCGATTTTATTCAGGATCGGCACCACTTCCATATCCATGTCGATAGCGGTGTAGCAGTTTGCCAGCGTTTGGGCTTCAACGCCCTGCCCGGCATCTACCACCAGCAATGCCCCTTCACAGGCAGCCAGTGAGCGCGACACCTCATAGGTGAAGTCCACGTGTCCGGGGGTATCAATGAAATTAAGCTGATAGGTTTCGCCGTCACGGGCCGTGTAATTCAGCGTGACACTTTGCGCCTTGATCGTAATTCCCCGCTCCCTCTCAAGATCCATGGAGTCGAGTACCTGCTCGGCCATCTCACGCTCGGTCAGCCCTCCACAATGTTGAATAAGGCGGTCTGACAACGTCGACTTACCGTGGTCGATGTGGGCAATGATACTGAAATTACGAATGTGCGAATGTTGCATAATGCTGGAGATTACCTGCAAAAAAATTATCGTTGAACTTACTTTTTTACTCTGTCTGTACAGAGGGTGATCACCCCGGGAAGGTCAGGCAGTTCACCGTCATCCCGCAGCGCGAGCGGATTTTACCCATTTCTCACCGGAAAAGCGAATGAAGTGAGCCGAAAGGCGCTAAATGTAAGGCAGAGAAATACCGTCAGGGGCCGCAACTGACGCGGCGCATTAGCCGCTACGCGGCAGGCTTACCGGGGGACACAGAGGACGGAGATTTGGCCAGTAACACGGGTTCGAAACGGCGACCGTCAAGTTGCTTGATCCAGCCTGACAGGGCTACAAAACCTGCCAGAGTGACGACAACACTTCCCAGTAACACCCACAGTTCACTGACCAGCCCTATGCCGGGAAGGGTTGCGCTGAAGAGCACTGCGCTGGCAATAAAGATAGCCAGCGGTAACAGGTAGAGCAGCGCCGAGGCACTGACTATGCCCGCTTCCGGGATCCCTACCTGCACGGTGTCCCCGACTTTGACAGGTACCGGGCTGCGTAACGTCAGTTGCTGCACCCTGGGCGCCAGCGCTCTGGAAATGGCACCCGTTCCGCAATCTGACTGAGCCTGACAACTGGAACAGGTGGTTTTAATTGCCGCTTCCACCACCACCCTGTCCTCGTCGACCTGCACCACCGTGGCCGTCTCAGTGATCATTCGCTACCTCCGCTCACCGACAAGGAGGTGGCAATAGACTCGGCGGTTTTCGGCGGAATTTCTCCCACAACGGTGACCTGGGCTTTGCCGTCGGTAAGGGTGAGGAAGGTATTCAGGTTATGCCGCAGGACCAAATCGGAGCCCAGGGCATCCGCAGCCGGCTGCACGTAAACAGAAACATCCACCAGCCCGTCACTGAACATTTTGTATTCAACCACTTGCCCGGTCAGTGCCAGCCGGCGAATATCCCGCCGCACTTCATGCATTCCGGTCGGCAAATAGGTGACCTCCCAGGCATGATCCCGGGTCTGACTGGGCGAAATGGCCATTGGCTTAGGCAATGATGCCTGATTTACACGCTGAAAATACGCATGGGGAGTGTCAGTTATCGACAGTGAGGTGACCTGAATTTGCTCCAGCAATGCCCCTTGCAAATCCAGCATATTCAGCTTCAGCAGCATGCCGGTTTTTTCGTCCAGCCATAACTGGTAGTTAAACCGGCTGTTATCCCGGCTGACTATTCTGATTTGCTGCGCCGGCCGGCCTGCCACCCGCGCCCGGCCAACACTGACAAACTCATACCCTTTTCTGAGCGCATCCGGATGGTACAGGAGTTCACTGGGAATTGGCCCGTTGATGTAGTCAGAACGCAGACTGTAGGGTGGCACATCAGGCTCGAATATGCTGACCACACTGCCGACCCGGATCAACTCCCGACCCGGTCCGTTTTGCAGATTCAGCTGCTCCAGGGATTGTCCGTTTTCATCCACGGCATGCCGCCACAGGTAAGGCACCGTTTCCTGGCCGGCCCGGCTTTGTACAAAGGTGACCTGAAAATTGAGATTCTGGGTAGCCTGCGTTAATCGCTCAAGCCAGTCACCGGTGGTGGCCGGCGCCTCGTCGGCGGATGATGCGGCCGGATGGGTCTCGTTTTCACCCTGCCCCGACTGATTAAGCTTATCTTCTTCGGTATATATCACGTCCGGCTGCGCAGACGACTCCTGCCCCACGGCAGGTACCGTGACAATCAACGCGCCGATCAACAGGCAGTTTTTTAATCCTGAAAACAAACGTACCAGCCCACAGGTGGCTGGTACGTGACTACATACATTCATGCTCTTGCTACTATGGCTGAGGTTCGGTCTGGTTATTTTGCTTGGCTTCTGCGCTTTGCTCTTCCGCTTGCTTAATCTTGACCTGCTGCTCGTGATCGGCAATCAGGGCATTCACCTTACGCTTTTTCTCAAGCATGACTTCCATGTCGTTTCTGGGCAGGGTGCGGGTTTGCTGCAAGCTCACCGGCGCCATGCCACCTTGTGGATTAGTCGGCGCTGTCATAAACGGCTCATTCGGCATCTCAGGCTGGTTAAACTGCTGATAGCCCAGTATGAATGCTGCGGCCACCGAGGCTGCCACCGCATACTGGCCGGTTTGTCGGGCAAACGGTACCACGCTGCCAAGCACCGGCACCTTACTCCAACGGGACTTCTTCGGTGCCATTATTGTCGGCTCATTTTCTAACGCCGCAGCAACGCTGGCGGTAATGTCTGCTTGTGGCGCGACACTGGCTTCTTTACGGAGCCCGCTACGGATGACATGGTAGCGCTGCCACTTTGCCCGCAATTCCGCATCCTGCTTAATTACGTCAATTATGTCATTGTCTTGTGCTTCGCCGTCCATGAAAGCGGACAATTGTTCTTGCTGTTGCGTCATATATTCATACCCTGATCAATACTGATCACTTACCACCCTAACACAGCTGTTAGTAACCCTCACCAAGGAAAAGTTCAATTTTCTAACAGCGGTTGTATAACTTTATCAATTGCCTCGCGAGCCCGGAATATCCGTGACCTGACAGTCCCCACAGGACAGTCCATGGCGGTGGCAATTTCTTCGTAACTCAGCCCTTCAATTTCACGCAACGTAATAGCCGTGCGTAAATCGTCAGGCAATTTTTCCACCACACGAAACAAGGTGGTTTCTATTTCATTGGACAGCAAACTGCGCTCAGGCGTAGATTGTTCTTTGAGCGCATCACTGCCTTCGTAATAATCGGCTTCATCAGCATCAACGTCACTGGCCGGCGGCTTTCTGCCCTGCGCGACCAGATAATTCTTTGCACTGTTCACCGCTATCCGGTACAGCCAGGTATAAAACGCGCTGTCACCACGAAAATTGGGCAAGGCACGATACGCTTTAATGAAAGCATCCTGGGTGACGTCTGCCACATCGCCGGAATTTTTCACATAGCGCGAAACTAAGTGCATTACCTTATGCTGATAGCGGGTAACCAGAAGATTAAACGCGTTTTTGTCGCCGCTCTGTACCTTTTCAACCAGCTGCTGATCGGTTATTTGCTCGCTCATTCGAGCCATCACTCCTTAACGTCTACTACACAATAGCTCTCGCAAGCGTATGTGTAGACTGCCCGGTTTCTGAAAAGTTCGATATGAGGGCAGTTTTTCTAAAAAAAACGTAATAGCCTACGGTTCGCGATTGTGTTTTACCACTCATCCTTTAGACTTGCTGCATCTTTGCTCCGACTTACTACGCTAAAAATACATGAAATCAGAGTTGCCTTCACCCTCTGGTGCACCGAGCGCCATTGAACATCGTTGTGACGTGCTCATTATCGGTAGCGGTGCTGCCGGTTTGAGCCTGGCACTCAAGCTGGCACAGCATTGTCAGGTTATTGTACTGAGTAAGAGCGATCGCAACGAAGGCTCGACCCGCTACGCGCAAGGCGGCATCGCGGCTGTATTTGATGAACAGGACTCCATTGACGCCCACGTTCAGGATACACTGCTGGCCGGCGCCGGCCTGTGTGACGAAGCCGCAGTGCGGTTTACAGCCGAGCGCGCCAAAGCCTCATTGGAATGGCTGATTGGGTTTGGCGTTCCTTTTGACACAGAGACTAATGATCAGGGCGAGCAACGCTATCATCTTACCCGGGAAGGGGGTCACAGCCACCGGCGTATCCTCCATGCAGCTGATGCTACGGGTGAAGCGCTGCAAATTACCTTAATTGATGCCGTCTCGGCGCACCCTAATATCCACTTTTTTGAACGCTACAACGCCATTGACCTGATCCCGTCCAAAACCCGCCAGGGCAGTTGTACCGGTGCGTATGTCTGGAACCGTCAGCGTGAGCATGTGGAAGTGATCAGAGCCAACTTTATCACCCTGGCCAGTGGCGGTGGCAGCAAGGTTTACCAGTACACCTCAAACCCCGACGTGTCGAGTGGTGATGGTGTCGCCATGGCCTGGCGTGCCGGCTGTCGGGTGGCGAATATGGAATTCAATCAGTTTCACCCCACCTGCCTGTATCACCCCCAGGCCCGCAATTTTCTGATCAGCGAAGCGCTGCGCGGAGAAGGCGCCCGGCTGGTTCACGAAGACGGTACGCCGTTTATGACACGCTTTGATGAGCGCGGCGATCTGGCCCCCCGTGATGTGGTCGCCCGCGCGATTGACTATGAAATGAAACGGCTTGGTGCTGACTGCATGTACCTTGATATCAGCCATAAACCGGCAGATTTCATCGTTAAGCACTTCCCGAATATTTACCGGAAATGCCGCTCACTGGGGATTGATATCACCCGCCAGCCCATCCCTGTGGTGCCGGCCGCACATTACAGTTGCGGGGGCGTGATGACTGATTTTGATGCCCGTACCGATCTGGACAATGTGTATGCGGTAGGCGAAGTCGCCTATACCGGTCTGCACGGCGCCAATCGCATGGCCTCAAATTCGTTGCTGGAATGCGTGGTATTTGCCAGTTCAGCTGCAGAGCACATCCTGTCCCGGCTTGACGATCCGCCCTGTGATGAAGAGATTGCCCCCTGGGATGAGTCGCAGGTCAGTAATTCTGATGAAGAGGTTATCATTCAGCACAACTGGCATGAGTTGCGGTTATTTATGTGGGATTACGTTGGCATTGTGCGGACCGACAAGCGGCTAGAACGCGCACTGCGTCGCATTCAGCTGCTTGAGCAGGAGATTGCCGAATATTACGCCCACTTCCGGGTAAGCAATAATTTGCTTGAGCTTCGCAACCTGGTGACGGTGGCGGAGCTGATTGTCCGCTGCGCGATGCAGCGCAAAGAGAGCCGGGGTTTGCATTTTAACCTGGACCACCCTGAAACCGGCGATAACCCTCAACCCACTGTGCTTACGCCGTCAAAAACCCGGCAGCTTGCTGAACCCGGGACGCTGGCTACCTGATCATGTCTGGGGCAGTACGGTAACGCTGCCCTGCAGATGTCTGTGCATGCCGTCGTCAGACCAGAGTGCAAAGTGCCCCTCTGCGTCATCGCGGCTACACACCGAGACTGCGGCCGGTAACAACACCGGCTTTTCAAATTCCACCTGTAATTGCAGATGGCTGCTCAGCATTTCCTCGGGCAATGCTGAATAGCTGCGTGCCAGCGTCCACATGCCATGCGCAATAGGCTGGCTGAAGCCAAACAGTTTGGCAGTCAGCCCATGCAGATGGATGGGGTTGTAATCACCTGACACCCGC
Source organism: Alteromonas sp. (assembly GCA_052032275.1). GTDB lineage: Bacteria > Pseudomonadota > Gammaproteobacteria > Enterobacterales > Alteromonadaceae > Alteromonas. The sequence continues at coordinate 32,115 of JBPEWW010000042.1, forward strand.
GCGTACTGCCGGCCCATACTGGCCGGGATATTCAGCCGCGCCAGCGCCACCTCATCCGGCATTTGCTGCGCGGGGGCATTCGCAGTACGCCTGCCCGGTTCGACATGAGAAGCTTTCACCCGGGTGAGGTAGGTACTGGTAGCTTCATACACCGGGCTGCCGCTTTGCAGGCCGGTCACCTGCACATCACACTCCCAGCCCCGGGGATGCTGACGTATTGCTGAAAAACGGACCCGCAGTTCAAGCGGGACCGCGCGATTCACCGCCCGTTGGTCCACACGATTCCGGGTATGGACCAGCCCCAGCAACGGAAACGGACTGCGTTTATCCAGTAAACATTGCATCTGTAACGGCAGCGACAGGGTTTGCAGATAACAGGGATGCAGTGGTGAGGAGGCCGGCCAGTCCACCAGCCGACAGTAGTGCATATAGTGCGCGTCATCTATCGTGACTGCGCGGGAATAGGTGCGCGCCGGCAATGGCGGGGGTTTAAATTGCTGCAGAGGTCGCTTGTCGGTGCGTTTGAGAAGTGCGCGTGCGTACAACGAAATCATAGAGTCTCCCTGGCGACGTGCGCCTGATTGAGGATCAGCCGGGTTAGCCGGCGAAAATCCCTGGGATGGCATTGTGACCGTAACAACCAGCGCCGCTGTATCGGACGTTGTGGGGCCACCAGCACAAGATAAATCGCCAGTGCGGTAACCCGGGAATGATGACTGATCACGTAATTTACCTGGTCAACGGGACGGCCGTTAACCCGCGTGGGAGTCATCAGCCCTGTGTCATCGACACTGAAGTGTTCACTGGTAATGTACCGGCGCCAGGGTAACTGCCAAGCGGTGAGCGCTAACACGCCGATAATCAGGGCGGCGTTCCACGCTGAAAGCCAGGTCCAGACTGCAGCAGGCATGGCTGCTACAGCAACCAGTAACGCGGTCACGGGTATGAGGAAGTCAATCCGGTACGGAGTAAGTGCCGTGACGGTAAGGTTAAACTTTGACACGCCGGATGATGATGTCCACCATTTCAGCCAGCTCAGGGTCGTCGGTTTTCTGGTGGCCCATAAACCAGGCGTAAAGATCCGGGTCATCACAAGTCAGCAGTCGCTCGAAGGTCTCCTGTTGCGCATAGGTGAGATCATCAAACGCCTCATTCACAAAGGGCAGCAACAGGACGTCAAGTTCCAGCATGCCCCGACGACAGGCCCATCTCAGTCTGGCTAAACGTTTTGGTGTAAACATAGATCACTACTTCTTTTTAATTCGTGCGAAATAATAGCATGTGGGTGTGTGGGAAATCACTGTCCTTTTCGCAGGATTTTTACCCCGACCACTTGTTTCCTGTGAATATCCCCCCATGTCCTCACACAGTCACGCTGGAATACGTAACATCACCAGCTATGGTTTGAAAACATTGTCAGGAGATTACTATGGAGCGCCTTGCCCGTCTGGACCAGCTTGCCGATAACGCGGTTATTTCTGTAGCCCATTATGGCGTGGCAGCCATTTCCGGGGAGCAGCGCGACGATTACCTCCATGGCCAGCTGACCATCAACACCAAAGCGTTTGCGAACGACAGTGTCCGTCATGCTGCGCACTGTGACTTCAAAGGTAAGGCATGGGCCCTGATGTATGCACTGCGCCATCAGGATACCCAGTTGCTTACCATGCATGCCGATGCATTATCGCAATCGCTGGCCCAGTTGCAGAAATACGGCGTGTTTTCCAAAGTCGATATCAGCGATGCCACGGATAAGTATGCGCAGTGGCTGTTATGCGGCCCGGAAGCAGAAGCCGCCCTGCATGCGCATTTTGGTGGTCTGCCGGAGGCTGAATTAACCGCCCTGCAGACTGACAGCAGCGTGGTTTTTTTAGTGCCGGGCACCACGCCCATGTACTGGCTGGTAAGTCAGGCGGCCGACGCCATTCTGGCCCCGCTGCGCAGCAATGAGACCGTGGCCTGGTATGGTCCGGAAGTGTTTGAAGCCATTCAGATTGCCAATGGCATCCCGGCGGTATCGGGCAATGGCGTGAACGCATTCGTCCCGCAGATGATGAACCTGCAGGCGCTCAATGGCATCGATTTTGACAAAGGCTGCTACATGGGACAGGAAGTGGTGGCCCGGACGCGCTTTTTAGGCAAAAACAAACGTGCTGCCTACAGCTTCCGGCTCCCTGTGGCGACAACAGCGGCTGTAGATGATACCCTAGAAAAACAAGTGGGTGACAACTGGCGTCGTGGCGGCACGGTAATTCGCGCGGCCCGGCTGGGTGAAGAAACCTGGCTGATGGCGGTGCTATCCAATGACACCCAACCGCAGGATAACCACAGGCTGGCTGAAGCACCAGAACATGTGGTGACTGCCGAACCTCTGCCTTACTCGATTGTCGAAGACAAAGGCAGCACTATTCGAGGGCGTAAATAGCCTAAAACTCATGAGTGCACATGCACTCCCAATTGAACAGGATTGATTATGACAATAACCTCCGACAGCGTCGTTACACTACACTACAAGGTTTCCGCCGAGGATGGCAGCGAGCTTGACTCCTCATTCGGCAAAGAACCTTTAACGGTGCTGCACGGTCGTCGCTTTTTAATTGAAGGCCTGGAAGAAGCATTAGAAGGCAAAGAAAAAGGCGAGGAATTTACCGTTTCCGTGGAGCCAGAGAAGGCATACGGGCATCGTGTTGATGCGCTGGTTCAGCGTGTTCCAAAATCGATGTTTGAAGGCATGGAAGTGGAAGTAGGCATGTCATTTCGCGCATCTACCCCCCAGGGTGACCAGTCAGTGATTGTGGTGGAAACCACCGAAGATGACGTGGTCGTAGACGGCAACCACCCGCTTTCAGGCGTGCCGTTAACGTTTGAAGTTGAAGTGGTAGATATTCGTGAAGCCACGGCAGAAGAGCTGGAGCACGGTCACGTGCATGGCCCGGACGGCTGCAAGAGCGAACAGCCTGCCTAACAACCGGTACTATTAAGAAAAAAGGTGGCATCAGCCACCTTTTTTTATCTGCAAGATACTTTACAAGGCATCCTCATCCTGCTCGCCGGTACGGATCCGAATGGCGGTATCCACCTGATAGACAAAAATTTTGCCGTCACCAATCTTGCCTGTTTTGGCTGATTGTTCAATGGCTTCAATAGCCTGATCGGCCAGCTCATCGCCTAACACCAGCTCAATCTTGATTTTCGGCAGAAAGTCGACCTGATACTCAGCGCCCCGATAGAGTTCTGTGTGCCCCTTCTGGCGACCGAAGCCTTTGACCTCTGTGACGGTCATCCCGGCAATGCCGACCTCAGCGAGGGCTTCCCTGACATCGTCCATTTTGAAAGGTTTAATGATCGCTTCAATTTTTTTCATAACTGGCTACTCGTCATCATAAATAGTTGGAATCGGCACCCGTTTATGTTGTGTACGGGTATAAATGGCTAATAACTTTTCTTCTACGGCAGCATCCACCGGCTTGCCTTCCAGAAAGTCATCAATTTGATCGTAGGTCATGCCAAGAGCCTGCTCGTCGGCCTTTTGCGGACTGAGCGATTCGAGATCTGCGGTGGGCGCTTTATCAATGATCGCTGCCGGCGCCCCAAGGTGTGCCGCCACCTGTCGCACCTGCCGTTTATTTAAGCCAAACAAGGGAGCCAGGTCACAGGCGCCATCACCATACTTGGTGTAAAACCCGGTGATATTTTCTGCACTGTGATCAGTGCCCAGCACTAACCCGTCCACCATACCCGCAATTTCATACTGAATGATCATCCGGGTACGGGCTTTAACATTGCCCTTCACAAAATCCTGTTTGTTCATATCCTCAGGCAGCAGCGCAACGTCACTGAGTGCCTGGGTGGTCGCCTCATGAATGGCATCCGCACCCGGCCGTACATTGACCGACAGCGACTTGGTCGGCCTGATAAACTCAACGGACAGTTGCGCATCATCTTCGTCAGCCTGCACATCATACGGCAGGCGCACCGCCACAAACTGATACGTATCAGGGTTCGTACGGTTCAGCTCATCCACCGCCAGCTGCGCCAGTTTGCCCAGCGTACAGGAGTCAATGCCGCCGCTTATCCCCAGCACCAGTGAGGTTAATCCTGAACGGGTCAGCTGGTTTTTAATGAACGCTACCCGGCGCGCCACCTCGGCCGCTGCATCAATGTGCGGCTGAACCCGCATCTCATTTATAACTGATTGTTTGTGCATTGTATTTCACTTGTATCACATGGCTACCGGTACCCTGAGTGTACGCTAAACCGCCCATTGCTGTCAGCAGACAATCGACAGGAAATGCACGACTCACGCACATCGCGTAAACTTAGGTTTGTGGGCATGGCTGGTGAGTTATAAAGATCATTACTCACTCATGATTGCCGATACCCTATGGCCTGAGATTTAGTTTACTCTTAAGGATGAAAAAAGTATCTGGAGAACCCCGTTCATGCCCAAAAGCGCCGGGATGACATTAATTGAACTGCTGATATCACTGGCTATCGTCGCCGTTTTGATTGTGGTGGTGGCGCCGTCTATTCAATCCGTGCTGCAAGCCAACCGGGTTACAGCTGACATTAATAACCTCAGCGCCCTCGCCCGCCAGGCACGGTTTGCGGCGATCAACGAACGTACCACGGTCACCTTATGCCCGAGCCAGAACTACGCAAGCTGCACCAGCACCTGGACTGACGCCAAGATTATCTTTATCGATGATAACAATAATGGCACCCGGGATACCGATGAACCCTTGATCGCCAGCGCGGACGCGCTTAGCAAAAGCAATGTGGTATCGGGGATCAGCGGCGCATTGCAGTTCTCCGAGAACGGTGCCATTGCCAAAAACGCCAGTATTGTGGTCTGTCCGTATGGCGGGGAGGCCTCCCAGGCTTCAGCGGTGCTGCTATCCCTTTATGGACGCATCGCTACGGCTAAAGACAGCAATGATGATGGCATTAAAGAAAACGCAGCCGGCACTAACCTGACCTGTTAAACACCGCTACGGCCAGCAATGGGCAGGTGACCGGGTAGTGGCGGTCACCACCAGCTTCTCACAGCCGTTATCCAGCGGCGTCTGGGATTGCGCCACCAGCGTATAGCCCGAGCTGTCGGCCTGCCTGACCCTAACCACAAACCGCGGATCTTCTGTCAGTACTACATGCGCACTATAGCGGCCCTGAAGCAACCAGAAATTGGCCTGTTCGGCCCGTGCATGTATCAGTGCCGTTTGCATAGCGAGTAACTGCTGACGCTTCATTTGCGCGCCCGCTGCGCTCACTGTAATGGTAGCCAGCACGCCGACAAGCGCTATCACCACCAATAACTCGACCAGCGTTATACCGCGGTCACGTTTTGCATGCTGCATCCCCTTCTCCTCCTTCCCAGAAACCCGGCTTCAGATCAGCGGTCTTGCCAGGCGCTTGCGATTACACTGGCTCAATCTATCAGTCAGGAGACATTATGGGACGTGCCTGTAAGTCCAGTTTTTGGCCGCACCGCGGGGTGACATTGCCCGAGTGCCTTATTGTGGTGACTATCATTGCGCTGCTCAGCACGCTTGCCGCGCCCTCGCTGGCCACATGGCACCACCAGCAGCAGGTGGTCAGTCGCATGCACGCGGTAGCTCAGCTGTTACGGTCCGGGGCTCAGCATGCGGCAACCCGCAGCCAAAACGTGTACCTGATTGCCCGTGGGGGCAGGCAATGGTGTTTGCGGCTATCCTATTCCGCACGCTGTAGCTGTCTGGCTGCTCCCACCTGCCCGTTTGATGGCGCACCCGCGCTAATCCAGGCAGACACTGCGGCCGATGTCAGGCTTGTTCCGGCTTCGTCGCGCTCGCCGCTGGTGGTGTTTGCCCCCCACGCGGGGCTTACGCCCGGTTTTGCGACCAGCATAACCATTCAACATGGTCATTATGAAGGCAAGGTGATTTACAGTGCCCTAGGCCGGGTGCGCATGTGCCTGAAAGAGCCCTTGCGGGGGATACCCGCATGTTAACCGTACTCCGGGGCACCACGCTGGTGGAATTGCTGGTAGCTCTGGCCATCACCAGCGCCTTTTTTGCCAGTGCAGCCACCCTTACGCTGCAACAACTGGCACGGCTGGCTACGCTTCATCATCAGCTGATGCTGGAAGAAGACATAAGACTGGTGGTCCGCGCCGTTCGTACCGAGCTGCAACGCGCGGGCTATGTTGCATTACCGCTGGAGCAGCGCCTTTCCCCACCGTCTTCAGCAGCGGTTTTTGCACAATTAAC
>JBPEWW010000420.1:0-7617 GCA_052032275.1 Alteromonas sp.
CTGTCTACCACGTCACCCACGGTGCTAATCAGGATATCTATGCCACCCACGCCAAGCAGGGTATCACCCTGGTAAACCGGCTGCTGGATAACCGCAGAGACCGTCCCGTCCTGGGAGTCGACGGCGGGCGGCGTGACATACAGCTCACCGTTGTTTACCGCAGTGGTAAACCAGGGCCGCTGGGTAGCGAAGTAACCCTTGGCCGGGTCGCCGGCATCCGGGCCCTCGGTTTCAACCCCTACCCGGCCTTCTTCGTAAAAGTATTCACCGGTGCTGGCTGAGCCAAAAAACGCGGATTTAATGTTTGGGTCGTCTTCGCTGATATTGCGAAACAGCTGATACATGGTGTCCGCTTGCGGCAGCGCCCGTCGGGGTGCACCACGGTTCTGATGGCTGGCGAAAAAGTCCTGCACATACGGACTGCTTAGAAAGGTGCTGGCAACCCCGCCATAATAGGAAAAGAAACTTTCCACTGCCTGGCTTTCCAGCCTGACCAGGTTAGTCACTTCCTGTCTGACATTTTGCTCGGTCTTATCCGCAATGAAGTTCACTACAAACACTGCGGTAATAAACAGCATCACGGCTATGCTGCCACCTACGATCAGCATAAATTTATTCTGGAGAGACATCGATTTCATATAACCACTCATTGTTAGTTTTTATTATTTGCTGGCAGTTCAGGCATCCAGATATGCCACTGCTCTTCTTTGTAACTATTGGTTATATCAGACCTGCACACAAATTACACTGTCATCGGGCGGGTTGTGTGTCTGTGGGGTGCCAGAACCCGGGTTCAGCCGGTAATAATCAGGGTCAGGCGTGTTTGTGCCACACCAGCATCAGGTTATTCGCCGGCATAGTGTGTACCTGCGAAAGGGTCAGCGCGGGGGCCCACTGTTGTAACTCATCAAGATCGCGGTACCCGCCGTAGCCACGCGCGATGAGTGATGCATGAAAGTCCCGGTTACTGTCAGAATTAAACGCCCCCTGCTGCGTAAACGGGCTGTACTGACAAAACACGCCGCCGGCCGGCAGAGCTGCGCTCACCTGTTGCATCAATAGTGTGACTTCATGCTTTTGCATAATATGGGCAGTATTGGCCGTAAAGATGCCGTCAAACTCAGCCAGGGGAATGACGTCCTGACCAATGGTCAGTGCCCGCGGCGGTAAACAATTGTCCGTACCGTGCGCCTGCTGCCAGGCACGGATCCCGTCGTGGTAGGCCGCCTGATCACTGGTTTGCCATTGCAGGTGCGGCAAATTTGCAGCCAGAAACACCGCGTGCTGGCCGGTGCCACTGCCTATTTCCAGCACCCGCGAGCAACGGGCAAATGCCCCATTCAGAATCTCCAGAATGGGGCGCTTGTTGTTCTCACAGGCCTGACTAAATGGCTTATCAGTCATGTAAATTGGGCCCCAGCCAGCGCTCTGCGTTTTCTACTGACCATGCCTTGCGGGCGGCGTAATCGGCCAGCTGGTCCTGCTGAATTTTCGCCACGGCGAAATACCGCGCTTGCGGGTGCGCAAAATACCAGCCGGAAACTGACGCGCCTGGCCACATGGCATAGCTTTCCGTTAATTTCATCCCGGTATGCTCCTCTACCGACAGCAAATCCCAAATGGTCTGTTTTTCGGTATGTTCAGGGCAGGCCGCATAACCCGGCGCCGGCCGGATCCCCTGATACTTCTCCCGGATGAGCGCCTCGTTGTCCAGCGCTTCGTCCGGCGCATAGCCCCAGTAGTGCTTGCGCACCTGCTCGTGTAAATACTCGGCAAAGGCTTCAGCCAGACGGTCGGCCAGCGCCTGCGCCATAATGGCGTTATAGTCATCGCCGCTGGCTTTATAGTGTGCGGCCAGTTCGTCCTCGCCAATCCCGCCGGTAACCGCAAACGCGCCGACATAATCGGCAATACCGCTGTCTTTCTCCGCCACAAAATCGGCCAGGCAGTAATTGGCAAAGCCTGACTTCAGGGTTTGCTGGCGCAGATGGTGCGCCGTCGCCCGCACCGCATCGCGTTGTTCGTTTTGATAAATCTCAATGTCATCGCCCACCCGGTTGGCCGGAAACAGGCCAATCACGCCTTTTGCTTCCAACTGGTTGCCGGCAATAATGTCATCCAGCATGGCATTGGCATCGGCATACAGCTCACGGGCCTGCTCGCCGACAACCTCGTCATCAAGAATGCGCGGAAACTTGCCGGCCAATGACCAGGTGAGAAAGAACGGGGTCCAGTCAATGTAGTCACGCAGGGTGGCAAGGGCGGCGCTCACCGGTGTGACGCCAGGCATTTTTGGCGCCACGGGCAAGGCTGAGAAATCCGGCTTAAAGCTATTGGCTCTGGCTTCCTGCAGGCTCACCGGGCGCGACCGTGGCTGTTTACGGGCGTGCTGATCGCGCACCTTGTCATAATCCTGTTTGAGGGCCTTGGCGAATTCCACCCGCGAGACTTTGCCGAGCAATTTCTGGCATACGCCGACGGCCCGGCTGGCATTAGGCACATACACGACCGGGGCATCGTAGTTTTGTTCAATTTTCACCGCGGTATGCGCTTTCGACGTGGTGGCGCCGCCGATAAGCAGCGGCAGCGTAAACTCCTGGCGTTGCATCTCTTTTGCCACATGCACCATTTCATCCAGGGACGGGGTAATCAGACCGGACAACCCAATCATGTCCACCTTTTCGTCTTTGGCGGTTTGCAAAATGGTGGCGCAGGGCACCATAACGCCCAGGTCAATGACCTCAAAGTTGTTACACTGTAATACTACACCCACAATGTTTTTGCCGATGTCGTGGACATCTCCTTTCACGGTGGCCAGCAAAATCTTGCCGTTGCTCTGGCTATCCTCGGTTTTTTCAGCCTCAATAAAAGGCTGCAGATGGGCCACCGCCTTTTTCATTACGCGTGCTGATTTGACCACCTGCGGCAGGAACATTTTGCCTTCACCAAACAAATCCCCTACCACATTCATGCCGTCCATTAACGGCCCTTCGATCACGTGCAGTGGGCGTTCCGCCGCCTGTCGGGCTTCTTCGGTATCGTCAATTATGTAATCGGTGATCCCCTTTACCAGCGCGTGTTCCAGCCGTTTATTCACGGGCTGCTCCCGCCAACGCAAATCTTCTTTGGCGGCGGCTTTGCCGTCGCCCTGGAACTGTGGTGCCAGTTCCAGTAAGCGTTCAGTGGCCTCACTATGGCGGTTCAGGATCACGTCCTCTACAGCATTGCGCAGAACCTCAGGAATTTCATCATACACTTCCAGCTGGCCGGCGTTGACGATGGCCATATCCATTCCGGCACGAATGGCGTGATACAGAAATACCGAGTGCATGGCCTCACGCACCGGATTATTGCCACGAAACGAAAATGAGATATTAGACAGGCCGCCAGACACATGCACATGGGGGCAGGTGCGACGTATTTCCCGGGTGGCTTCAATAAAATCGACCGCGTAATTGTCGTGCTCTTCGATTCCGGTGGCCACCGCAAAGATATTCGGGTCAAAAATGATGTCTTCCGGCGGAAAGCCCACCTGCTCGGTCAGCACCTGATAGCTACGCTGACATATTTCCACTTTGCGGGCCTGGGTATCTGCCTGCCCCGTCTCGTCAAAGGCCATCACCACAGCAGCGGCGCCGTAGCGCTTAATCAGCCGCGCCTGCTCGATAAACTGGGCTTCGCCTTCCTTCAGGCTGATCGAGTTGACAATCGCCTTGCCCTGCACGCATTTTAATCCGGCCTCTATCACTTCCCATTTCGAGGAATCAATCATGATGGGCACCCGGCTGATGTCGGGTTCTGAGGCAATTAAATTAAGAAACGTCTGCATGGCCTGCACCGAATCGAGCATGGCCTCATCCATATTCACATCAATGATTTGCGCGCCGTTCTCTACCTGCTGGCGAGCCACATCCAATGCTTTTTCATAGTCATCATTGAGGATCAGGCGTTTGAACACCGCCGATCCGGTGACATTAGTGCGTTCACCGATATTAATAAAACTGGAAAATTCTGCTGACATAATACTCTCTTAGTGAACGAAGGGTTCCAGGCCCGACAGACGCATTCTGGGTTCGAAGCTGGGTACCTGGCGAGGTGTCACGCCCGCCACCGCGCTGGCAATATCACGAATATGTTCCGGCGTGCTGCCACAGCAGCCCCCGACGATATTGACCAGCCCTGCACGGGCCCACTCGCCTATGTGCGCCGCCATTTCAGGCCCCTCCATATCATACTCGCCAAACTCATTAGGCAGACCGGCATTAGGGTGCGCCGACACCAGACATTCTGCCACGGCGGCCACTTCGTCTACATACTGACGCAGCAAGTCGGGGCCCAGCGCACAGTTAAGGCCAAATGAGATAGGCGTGACATGGCGCATGGAATAATAAAACGCTTCTGCGGTCTGCCCGGACAGGGTGCGTCCGGAGGCATCCGTGATCGTGCCTGACACCATCACCGGTAAGCGTACCTTCAGTTCATCGAACACCGACTCTACCGCAAACACGGCCGCCTTGGCGTTCAGTGTATCAAAGATGGTTTCCAGCATGATGAGATCGCTGCCGCCCTCAATCAGCGCGCGGCACGATGCAGAATACGCCTCCACTAACCCATCAAAAGTTACATTACGCTTGCCGGGGTCGTTGACATCCGGCGAAATGGAAGCCGTGCGGTTGGTCGGGCCTAACACACCAGCCACAAAGCGGGGCCGGTCAGGTGTACTGTATTCCTGGGCGGCCGATCTGGCCAGCCTGGCCGCTTCACGATTAATCTCATCAGACAGGGCCGACATATCGTAGTCAGCCATCGCGATACTGGTGGCGTTAAACGTATTGGTTTCGATGATATCGGCGCCGGCTGCCAGGTAATCGCAGTGGATGTTGCGAATGAGGGCGGGCTGGGTCAGCACCAGTAAGTCGTTATTGCCCTGCACATCACAATGCCAGTCGGCAAAGCGTTCGCCACGGTAATCTGACTCGTTCAGCTTGTGCCGTTGAATCATGGTGCCCATTGCCCCGTCCAGCAGTAAAATTCGGGATTGCGCAGCGCGGTATAAAGGATGTTCTGTAGTTGCTACCACGGGTTACCTCGTTGGCTGTGCCTTGTTGGCCAGCTGTTCTAAATCGTATGGAGTGGTCTGGTATACATAGTAGTTCAGCCAGTTTGTTACCAGCAGGCTACCATGTGAGCGCCACCTGACAAGCGGTGGCAGGCTGGGATTATCGTGCGGATAATAATTTACGGGCACGGCGGGTTGTTGACCGGCCTGGGTATCCCGTTGATATTCATCGTGTAAGGTAAGCGGATCGTATTCCGGGTGACCGGTCACAAATACTCTGCGCTTGTCCTCTGACGCAACCACGTAGGCTCCGGCTTCCGCAGACTCGGCCACCACCCGGAGTCCGGGTACCGACTCATAGACGTCACTGTGGATATGGCCAAAACGGGAATGAGGCGCGTAAAAGACCGGGTCGAACCCCCGTAACAATTCATTGTTGGGGTCCAGTACCTGGTGCTCGTAAACGCCGGACAACTTGGTTTGCCGTAGCTTACGCTCCACGCCGTGAAAATGGTACATGGCGGCATGGGCAGCCCAGCATAAATACAAGGTAGACTGCACATGACGCTGCGCCCATTCGAGAATGGTTACCATGGTGTCCCAGTACTTCACTCTGGTGTACTGCAAATGCGCCAGCGGCGCGCCGGTCACTATCAGGCCATCGTACTTTTTCTCCGCCACGGCTGAGAAGTCATGATAAAACGCATCCATATGTGATTGCGGGGTATGTTTGGGGGCCTGGTTATCAATCCGGATCAGATCCACATTAATTTGCAGTGGCGTGTTCGACAGCAACCGAAGGATCTGAACTTCGGTTTCTATCTTATTCGGCATCAGGTTTAAAATTCCCACCTCCAGGGGGCGGATATCCTGATGCGCAGCCCGGTCACTGTCCATCGTGAAGATATTCTCTCCCAGCAAAACATCCTGCGCCGGCAGTTGTTCAGGTATGCGAATGGGCATGGGGGGCTCCCTGTTGACAGATGATGCCTTCATTGTGGCGAAAGCACTGCATTTGTCAACATCTTTACGTCTAGACGTCTAAAAGAAATTGAGTAGACAGCTAACCCGGCTCCGGACGAAGCTGTGCATGGATCAAAGCGAAAATATAAAGGGGTCAGGCATGCAGCTGCAGCCTTGTGAATCAGATCAGGCTTGCTTGGTGTGCATGCTAATCAGTAATTCCGCTTCGGCGGGAGGAATGTCGCAGGCCTGCATAATTTCTTCCAGCGACGCGCCCTGCCTGGCCATATCGGCGGCCCGCTGATATAGCCGCATGGACGGGTCCTGCAGCTTCACATCCCGCAACTGGTTTTCCAGCTGGGTATGTTGTTCCTGCAAGCTTTGGATATGACGGGTTACCACCACAGTCCGGGCCTGATCTTCGTGTTGTTGATTTACCACCTGTTTGAGGTCGGCGGTGAGTCTGGTTACTGCCGTCTGCTGCTCAGAAAGTGACGCGCGCAGCTGTGCCAGTTGCCGGCGCTGGATCAGCACGACAATGCACAACACGACCAGCGGAACCGTGATTAACGCGGTGATAATGAGGTTTTCAGGCGACAGCGTTAGCATAGCAGGATCCCTTCCCTGTGGCGCGGATACCAGCAGTCCCGGTGCCCGGCTGGCCGTCGGCAACCAACCGCTACCAACATTGTCAGCCACCCACTCGTGTTAGCGCCAGTCAGCCTCATGTTATTCGCCGACCAGGTGGACCCGGCGTGGGCGGCATGCTTCCCGGACACCATTAACAGCGTCAAATACTGCTAATTTCATCCCACTCTTCATCACTGAGTAACTTGTTTAAGTCAACCAGTATCAATAGTTCACCATCCCGGTTGCTTACGCCCTGAATAAACTTAGCACTTTCTTCGGTGCCCACATTCGGTGCACTGTCAATGTCTGAGGACTTCAGGTAAACCACTTCTGCTACGCTGTCTACCAGGATCCCCACGACCTGCTCGTCCGATTCAATAATGACGATACGGGTGTTGTCAGTGATATCGGTAGGTGGCAGACCAAACCGGGCACGGGTATCAATTACGGTGACCACATTGCCCCGCAAATTGATGATACCCAGTACATAATCGGGTGCGCCGGGTACCGGGGCAATCTCCGTGTGACGAAGCACTTCCTGTACCTGCATAACATTAATGCCATAGGTTTCATCGCCCAGGCGGTAGGTCACCCACTGGAGGACTTCATCGTTTTTATCTGTAGCATTATTGTTTGATCTTTCGTCATTCATGAACCTGGCTCCCTCGCTAAGGCGTCTGGTCGTTACTGCCTAAACCGTTGTTAAGCATTGATATTAACTGATGTACGTCGACTAACGCACACATTTTTTCTTTTACCATGCCAGCCAGCCAGGGACGCTTCCCTTTCGCCGCCCGCCATTGCACCTCGGTTTTCGCGAGCGTGACAGTATTGACCAGTTTATCGCTGGCTAACCCCCACGCGCTGTCACCCAGCATAATAAGATATTGATAGTTTAGCGTCTGCGCTAATGCTTCGTCATATTTTTCGGGCATGACCCACTGCGCGGTATCCACCACATTCAG
>JBPEWW010000421.1:0-4471 GCA_052032275.1 Alteromonas sp.
CGCGCCGGTGAACATGGCCGGGGATTCGCCGTGGTATCGGATGAGGTGCGCCAGCTTGCGGTACGCACGCAAGAGTCAATTAAGGAAATCCAGTCCAATATAGCCAGAGTCCAGCAAGCCGTCGGGCAGGTGGATGACTCGGTACTGGAATGCGCGCAGCAGTCTGAAGATGTAGCCACGCAGAGCGCAGAAACCGCCAGCGGGATCACCGGGCTTACTGAGAAAATTGACAGGATACGCAGTACCAACGCAGAAATGGCCAGTGTGGCTGAAGAGCAAAGCCAGGTAACTGAGCAACTCAGCAAGAACGTTGAGACCATTCGTGAGTCATCATTACAAAATGCGCAGTTTGTCGAGAGCACCAACGCATCGGCCCACCAGGTGGCGGAGCTGGCCGAAGCTATCAATGAGCAACTGCGTAGCTACAAAACGTAATAGCACAGCCGTATTTGGCACAGCCATGCAGCGAACTTCGCCGCTGCGTGGGGTGCCGCCCACCGGGGCGTGTTACCGCGGATTTGCCTGCCCTGGGGCACAGTTCCCTCACGCGTTGCTGGTACTTACCCAATGAAAGGGTTATGGTCACAGAACAACGATTCAATCCATACGTGGGCATGGCACTTATTTATGCGTCTGCGCAGGGAAAATCGTTTAAATACCGTATGATCACAGTATGATACATGTAGCAATTAAGGCAGCGTTAGTCGGATTAGCATGTTAGACACGAGCAGTCAGCACTCACTGGACCAAATAAAGAGCATTCTCAGCAACCATTCTTCGCTGATGGATGCGTACGGCAAGCTGGAACCCATCATTCTGAAAATGTTTGGCGCCAAGCGTATGAGCATATTTCAGCGCCGCCGGCAGCATCAGGATCTGGTGGCCCGCTTCAAAACCGGCAAAGAAACCCTTGAAATCAAGGTGCCTATCAGCCCCATGTCCATTGCCGGGTATGTCGCGTTAGCCCAGCTGCCATTAATGATCGCCGACCCCTACGATGCCGCAGAGCTCAAAGAGATCCACCCGCGTCTGCGCTTTGCTGACAAGTTCGACAAGACCAGCGACTTTAAAACCACCAATATCCTGTGTGTGCCTATTCTCAATGCCGGGGTGATGATGGGCGTGATGCAAATCATCAATAAACAGCAGGGCAGCTTTAACGACGACGACTTACAGCTGGCCCAGGAGCTGGCCACCATATTAGGCGCGAAATTCCGTTTTGAGCTGGGCGGAACCAACAACCCCTTCGATTTGTTATTGCATGAAAATGCCATCAGCGAAAAAGCGCTGAAAGAACTGGTGGAGTCGTCCAGCGATTTACGCCAGGTCATTCAGCGCCTCACCTCTGAGCACCGGATCCCGGAAGAGAAAATTGGTAATTCGCTGTCTATACATTATCAGGTGCCTTTCCTGCCCTACCTGCCAGACAAGTATCACCTGTACCAGAGTGACAGCCGCCTTAACCTGTCGTACCTGAAGCGTAACTTTGTGGCTGTGATTGCCGATGTACGCGACAAACCTATTGTATTGATGGCCGAGCCGAATAATGCCGCGCTGCTGATGGAGATCGAAAGCGCGCTGGGTATCGACAGCTACGATATCGCGGTGGGGCTGCCTGGCCACGTAATGCAGTATCTGGGCGAAGGCGGTGGCGGCAGTGCCCCGGGTGAAATGAGCGAAATTCTGGATGAAATTGGCTCAAGTTCTGAAGAAAAAGATGATCAGGTAGATGAACTGTCTGACGACGCCCCCGCCGTGGTCCGTCTGGTAAGCCGGGTACTGCACGACGCCAAGCGTTTGAATGCCTCGGATATTCATATCGATCCGGAAAAGAATGCGCCGACCCGGGTGCGTATGCGGGTAGACGGGGTGTGCCGTGACATGAGTCAGGTGCCCAATTCCCACCACAGCGCTGTGATTGCCCGTATCAAGATTATGGCTAACCTGAATATTGCCGAGAAACGGGTGCCTCAGGACGGCAAACTGGCGTTTCGGATGAGCGGCCAGCTGGTAGAAGTGCGGGTGGCCACCATCCCCACCGTTGCCGGTGAAGGCGTGGTCATGCGTATTCTGGCCTCCGGTGGCGCCATGCCAATTGATAAAATGAACCTGGCGCCCGCCAACATGCAACGTTTAGAGGAAATGATTAAAAAGCCTCACGGCATTCTGCTGGTTGTAGGGCCCACCGGCTCCGGTAAAACCACCACGTTGCATGCCATTCTGGGCTACCTGAACACGCCGGAAAAGAAGATCTGGACGGCGGAAGATCCTGTGGAAATTACACAGCCCGGCCTACAGCAGGTGCAGGTGAGCCCCAAAATTGGCTTCACCTTCGCCAACGCCCTCAGGGCTTTTTTGCGGGCCGACCCGGACATTATTCTGATTGGTGAGATGCGGGACAAGGAAACCGCGCACGCCGGTATAGAAGCCTCACTGACCGGCCATTTGGTGTTGTCGACGCTACACACCAACTCGGCTCCGGAAACCATTACCCGTTTGCTCGATTTAGGGCTGGATCCGGTGAACTTCTCTGATGCCTGTGTGGGTATTCTGGCCCAGCGCCTTATTCGAACCCTGTGTGGCAACTGCAAAGAGAAATACACCGCGACCGAGCATGATCTGGCGTTTATTCAACGCCAGTACGGCGAGGATTTTCTGAACGAGCTGAATTTACCCCAGCCACTGCAGCTGTATAAAGCCACCGGCTGCGACGAATGTGGCGATACCGGTTACCGCGGCCGGACCGGGGTGCACGAGCTACTGGGCATGACCCCGGAACTGCGCTCGCTGGTGTACAAGGAAGCCAGTGTTTCTGAAATGAAAAAGCAGGCCATGCATGACGGCATGCGCACCCTGGTGCAGGACGCAATTTTTAAAGTGTTGAAAGGCGATACCGATATCGCCCAGGTACAAATTGTGAGCGGCGACTAGCGGGGCGCCACGCGCCCGCGCCGCTCAGGGTTTCACTAAGGTAAGCCGGCCAAACACCGAGGCATCAATGTAGCCCAGGTTCTTGTCACCGTCGACCGGGGTAATGGCATGGGAGCCCATGAAATGCTCACGGGTGTCACTGCCATCGTTGTCGCAGTATGCCAGCATAAAGCCCACTTCCTTGCCTGCCGTTAGGGTAACCGGATCGCCGGGTTCAGCGGTGGTGAAAGAATCCGGGTACAACTTCAGTGCCACCTCCCAGGTTACCGCATAGGGCGTGCTGTCGGCCCGTTGCCACGCGCTGTGAAGATGGTCGTTCAGCAGTATTACGCCCCGGTTGTCATGCTTGCTGTCGCCGATATCCGCCACGTTGCCGTCCAGCGCAATATGGTAGGCAAAGGCATTATGGTTATACAGGTGCTTACCGCCTGAGGCATCTTCATCCACAAAAATTTCCACACAATCGTCATCCCAGTACTGCACCCGTGGGTTGGGGTAACGGTCGTAGAGCACGTCGTCAATAACCTCCACCAGTACATACAGGTAGCGTTCGTCCCACAACAGTTTGTAGCGGCCCGAGAAGTCAGCCGGTGTGGGGGTGTCACCCACAATATGATGACTGAGTGGATGCCAGTCGGCCTGCTGCCACGCCGGCTCCTGCGCGGCGCCATCGATGTTCAGCGGCGACGCGGTGTAGGTCACCGGCAGCGGCGCAGCGGCCGCAGCCTGGGTAGAAAGGGCGGCCCCAAATAGCATACTTACAAACAATGATGTCACGGTGACTCCTTAATAAACTGTGTAAATTTTACACGATCTGATCACCCGGCATCGGGCTATTGCTACCAGCATAGCGCATTTATGACGGAATGCCGCTCAATTCAGATGCGCTAGCCTGCTCTTTTTATGAACAATTTTTTGTTAGCCAAATTGGCACGACGCACCCCAAAAAACCTGGCATTGATTATGCGTGAGCCTACCGTGAGAGAGAGTATGAGGCAAACTGCAGACAGCACTACACGCGTAAGCGTGTGGAGCAGGTTGGAGGTTAGTATGACGGTTAGTGCATTACCCACCGATGTGATTATTCAGGTGCAGCAAATGGCGAACGAAGAAGAGCGAAATCGTATTCAGCCAACCAGCGCCCTTGATACCACCCCAAATGGCAATAACGATGCGCGGGATCGGGCCGCGTCGCCGAACGAGCGCCTGCAACTGGCCGAGCTGGAAGCGCGGCTGGACGCACTGCGGGCTCAGCGTGAGCGACGCGAAGCGGCACAACTGCAGGCTGAAAGCCGTGCGCAGCAACGCCGGGAACAGTTAAACCGCTTAACTGCCACCACCGCGCAGCCGCAGCCTCAGCAAGTGCCCGCTGAGCCCCCCCCAATTCCAGCAAACGCCCCGCAGCAGGTACGCACTGCCACCGTACAGCAAAACGAGCTTCAGCAGGCCCAGCAAGTTCAGCGCGACAGTTTGCCCGGCGAGCCCGCACGTGCCGTTGATGCAGTTCAGCAACGCGACGTGATTCAGCGCGAACAGCAGG